>JAEEPV010000352.1 GCA_016284975.1 Solobacterium sp. | reverse complement strand
CAGGGCTTCCGACTGGAAACCTATCCGGAACTGATGGATGAACTGTTCCGAAAGCACGGATTATAAGCGTTCTGGCCAGACGTTTAAATAATCTCTTCATTATCTATATTAAAAGGAGCTGTAACAGATCCGACAATTTGACGGTTCAAATAATCGGGAGTGACAGCCCCTTTTGCTTAAAGTCATGCCCCAGGCCGGACTCGAACCGGCACGGCATCGCTGCCGGGGGATTTTGAGTCCCCTACGTCTACCAATTCCATCACTAGGGCGCAAGCGCGATTCTTATTGTAGCGTGCTGAAGTTCGGTTTGCAATAATCATTGCAGAAGCTTTCCCGCCTTTCTCTGCAGCATTCTGTTTCTTTTTTTCCAGAATTGTACACGTAGTTGCATAAGCTTGGAAAAGATACATGAAATTAGTGGTACAATAAATATAGCTTTGAGTTTTTATTTAAACCGGGGGATCATTATATATGTTGCAGGAAATCATCAAGCACCTGAAAAATACACAGTGTTTTGCGAAATACAAATTAAAGGTATCTGAGTACAATACGGATGCGCTTGGTATTTTTCTTATCATGGGGCTGTTTGTTTCCATACTGGCAGTCATTCTTGAGCTTGTACTCCTTCGGACACCGGATTTCTGGTGTGTTATCATTCTGGCGGTTTATTTTTTAATTGCTTATCTTGTCTACCGCAAGTACATTCATGATGCGGTAGACTATTCCACCATCTGGTTATATGCTGCACAGATTCCAGTCATCATTATGGGCATCGTCATGGGAACGGTTGTCAATCCGGATGCTAAGGCATTTACCATTATTCTGTTTATTCTGTCATTTCCGCTCTTCATTCTCGATAAGCCGAAACGGGTATTGTCATATATTGCAGGAATTGCCGTGTGCTTTATCATCATGGATCTGCGATACAAAACCGGTGATCTTCTGCTTCACGATATCCTGCATATCATCATCACCTCTTTCGTCTCGTTTGCCACAGCGATATTTGTACTGAATGATCGCATTGAAAACGTTGAAAAATCACAGATGTTCCTGACGGACAGTGAACATGATCCGCTTACCGGGATCTATAATCGCCGCGGCGGAGAAGAGAAGATCCGCGAATGCATTGATGAAGGCATCGGCGGCACACTGATACTGCTTGATATTGATGACTTCAAGCACGTCAATGATACTTACGGACATACGATGGGTGATGAAGTACTGAATGCCGTCTCAATGACTCTTTCCAGTTCCTTCCGTTCAAGCGATGTAATTATGCGAATCGGCGGTGACGAATTCGTAGTCTATGCCCCGGGACTTCTAAACTACTTCTTCATTGACGGAAAGCTTCAACAGCTGAATGCGAAGATGCGGGAAATCACCTGTGCGGCCGGAAAGGACAATATCACCGTCAGTATGGGTGCTGTTATCAATGATGGCTCCTATCCGGATTATGAATCCATGTTCAACGAAGCGGATGCACTGCTGTATGAAATGAAACGGAATGGAAAAAATGGTTTCCGTCTTCAGGACCGCAGCTATGCCGAGATCAGAGAAAAAGCTCAAAAGAGGCTGGAAGAAGCCGCAAAGGCACGGGAGGAACGGGAAGCCGCTTCCGAAGCCGAAGAGGCAAAATACAAACACTGAAAAGCTGCATAAGCAGCTTTTTTCATGCCTGGAAACCGCTCACGAGCAGATCGGGCTTTGTTTCAGGATGACGAAGATGTTCAAGGTCTTCGATTATCTCGGCGCTTGCACGATGGATCCGTTCCATGGAATCCCGCAGTTCCTTCAGTTCCGCAGAGGATGAGAAACCCGCCAGATAACCAAAGGAATAGGAACTGGTATCGAGCCCATAATGATTGCAGATAATGTAGGCAGTGCTCTCTGCTTCGATCTCCTTCTGCGCACGGGAAAGCAATGTCTGACCTTCTGTTTCATTATGCAGCTTTGCATGTGCAATCTCATGAATCAGTGTTTTTACTGTCTGAAGCTGTGTCATATCCGTTCGGAGTACGATCTCCTGTTTATTCTTTGAATAATACCCGTGGGCACTCCCCCTGATCTTGTCAAACCGGACCAGCACCGGAGAAATCAATTCCAGCTGTTCAATAAATTCTTCATAGTCTTCCACCGTTCCTTCCAGACGATCATCCATGTAGGACGGAAGCGGTTTGCCTACTGTTTGACTGACATCAAATACACTGATCGTTCGGAAGCCGACAGATTCTGAAACCTCCTCATCTTCTTCTGTCTTTTTCCTGCGGATCGGAGCCAGAATCCGAATTCCCCGTTCCCCTTTTCGGACATTTCGCTCAAAGTTTTTGCGCCAGGACTGATAACCTGCAACCAGAGTCGCATCCGGCCTCTGCTGATAAATCAGAATACAGTTATTGACACTGTAGCTGGGGAATCTGGACATGGTCTTCAGATACTGCTGGTAGCGGTCCGACTGGTAAACATCTCTGATTCCGTCTTCAATGGACTGGTATACCTCGTAAAAGTTCATATTGAAACCCTCCTGATATACTCTTAGTACAGAAACAGGAAATGCCTCTGAAATATATGAAACCTGCAAACGTGTTATAATCCAATCGGCTGAAAGGAGATTACATCTATGGAACAGTTAGAATTCAAATTTGATACCCAGCTTCTGATCGACGGCCACGATCTCGATGAAGACGTGATTCATGATTACATTCTTGAGCATTTCAAGGGTGACTGTCTGCTGGTAGTCGGAGATGACACTCTGATCAAGATTCACTTTCATACCAATGAACCGTGGCAGATCCTTGAATACGGTCAGTCGATCGGTGATATCTATGATGTTGTCGTAGAAAACATGCAGAGACAGGAAGAAGGCTTAAAAGGTTAATCGGCATCTGATTGATTATTCTGCCCGCAAACAAAACAAGCGGGCAGATAAGCGAGACTCTGCTGAAGCAAAAATACGGAGAATGACTTCGTCCGTTTCAATCGGATCGTGTTCTCTGTTTTTTTACGCAGAACCATAAGTTTTTTCGGGTTTATAGATGACACTGCCCGAATGACAGACTGACACATCAGATTATCTCTCGTAATGATTCTTTTTATTGAAAAAGCCCTCATTTGCACAGTGGACCTGAAACTGAAGCTAATCTGCCTGTATAATGGTGGTGTCCAAGAAAGGGACATCTGGAAATTTCTACGGGTTGATTAGTGCAGGGCTTGGCGGTTCCGCTAATCAATCCTTAGAAGTTCCGAACCGCCAATAAATGAGTAATAAATCTAAGGTTCGAGAGTGGGGACACTCTCTTCGTCGTATGCCGTGGGACGACCATGAATTTCAAACGGATACGGAAAAGCTTATTTCAAGTACGATTGAGGAATGGTATTTAGCCAAACATCGTGAAACATCATCTGAAGAGATAACGTTGATTAATAATCTTGATATACCCGCATGCCCTTATTGCGGAAGTGAATCTTTTATTAGAAAAGGTTATTACGGTGATGGGATTCAGCGATATCAATGCAAACTATGCGAACAGAAGTTTTCACCTTTGACGAATACGATTTTTGACAGCAGGAAGATTCCTTTCTCAGAATGGATTGAATACCTCATTCATCTGTTTGAGTTCCATTCCATCACTACGAGTGCCCGGGATAATCGTAATGCCAGAAGTACCGGTAAATACTGGCTGATCAAAGTATTCAGTGTTCTAAAGGATGCGCAATCTGATGTGACGCTGCGCGGAACAGTCTACATAGATGAGATGTATTTTTCTCGTTATCCCAGAGATCTTATCCTGAAAGCTGGCAAGAAACTGAGAGGAATATCTCGAAACAAAATCTGTGTTGCGGTAGGTTGTGATACCCATGGAAATATACTGATTAAAGTAGAGCGTGTGTCAAAGCCTTCGAATAAAAGCACATGGGAGGCATATGGCAGCCATATCAAAGAAAATTCTCATCTAATACATGATGACGAACACTCTCATGGAATCCTGGTAGATAAACTTCATCTCACAGAGTCAGTATATCCAACTTCAGAAACGAAACAGTTGAAGGACGAAGAGAATCCAATGGATCCGATCAACGATCTTCACTCATTAATAAGAACGTTTATGCGAGAGCATGGTGGCTTTAGCAGAGATGATATTCAAGATTGGATGAACCTGATTTGGTTTATTCTGACTCCTCCCCGAAATCGGTATGAGAAGGTAAGAAAATTCATGGATTTGGCACTTTCGGCACCTCAAAAGGTTCGATATCGGGAAGTGATGTACAAAAAAGTCAGTGATAATCACTAATCTTAGGTCCACTGTGCAAATGCGGGCTCTAAGGGAAAAAGATAGCGCTATCATTTTTTATTGAAACATTTTCATTTAACGATATAATTTTGAATATACGAGGTGATGATAATGATTGATTCTCTGCTTGTTTCTTTAGGGGCTGTCTGTGCACAACTCCT
>JAEEPV010000351.1 GCA_016284975.1 Solobacterium sp. | reverse complement strand
TGTTCCGTGATCTCCATGACGGTTTCGAATACGCCCGCATCAGAACAGCAGTTCAGGACATACCTCACATCAGTGCCGCGAAGTGCCTCCAGGCGTTCATGCCGGTCTTCTTCACACATCGCATCTTCATAATGCGCATGGGAATCAAACAGTTCCATCATCTCCTCCGTTTTCGGATCGGATCTCATCAAACTTTTCCCGTACGGAAGGTGCGTTTCTGGTCAGCCGCTTGATCGACAGATCCTGTGCCTTATTGTTGGCAAGACGCAGATTGTTCTCCGAAGACAGCAATGCAGCTTTGGTCTTTTCCAGATCCCGGATCGTCTTATCGATATCGTCAATGGCCTCCGCAAACTTTTTGGAAGCCAGATCATAGTTCCGTCCAAATGCCCGCTTGAACTCCTCCATGTTTTCCTCAAAGTGTGTGATATCGAGATTGTTGTTCCGCTCGATGATCAGCTGCCGCTTATAGTCCGCTGAATTCTTTGCGGCATTGCTCAGAAGCGTAATGATCGGCAGGAAGAACTGCGGGCGCACCACATACATTTTCGGATACCGATAGGAAACATCGACGATTCCCTGATTATAGAGTTCGTTCTCTTTTTCCAGCAGGGATACCAGAATCGCATACTCACACTTCTTTTCGTTCCGGTCTTTATCCAGTTCCTTCAGGAAGTCTTCGTTGCGGTGTTTTGTCGCAGTGGTATCCTGCTCATTCTTCATTTCAAACATGATCGAGATGTACTCGGTCCCGTCATCCATGTAATCCCGGAAGATAAAGTCTCCCTTGGATCCGGTCCTGGCATCGTTGTCTTTATCAAAGTCTGCTCTGGGAAACATCGCCATCCGGTTCTTGTTGAATTCAATGGAACAGTGCTGTTCCAGTGTTTCTCCGACCATCTTGGTGGAAAGCCTTGCCTTGAGGTCTTTGTAGTAATCGACCTGTTCCTGCTTCACGGCAAATTCTTTTTCTTTCGTCAGCAGCTTTTACTCATAGGTCTCCAGCAGGCTGGTCAGCTTCAGCTGGGTTTCCGTAATCGTCTGATCCAGCTTGCTCTGGATCTTTCGGATTTCATCATCCTTCGATTCTTTCAGCTCTGACAACGCGGTCTCGACCGCCAGTTTTTTCTCCGTTTCCTTGGCTTCCAGCTGGCTTTTCAGCGTATTCAGTTCACTGTTTTTCTTTTCCAGTTCCGCTCCGAGTTTTGCCGCGCTGGTTTCTTCGATCGCCTTGAGATCGGTTTCAAGCTGGGAAATCCGAATCCTGGAAGCAGCCAGTGCATCGGTCGCTTCCTTTTCCTTTCGGGCAAGCTCTTCTGCAATCTTTGCGTCATACTGGGACTTCAGCAGCTCATTCTCATGCCGCAGCTTGTCGATCTCTTCCCGGCGTCTGGCCATCTCCTCACTGCGGGTCTTTTCTTCTTCCGCTTTTACCAGAGCGATCTGCGCCTTTGTGTTCTCCTGAAATTCTTTCTGGCGTCGTTCGATCTCCTCATTGAATTCATGGTCGCGGACCTGTTTCACGATGGAATCATAGTTGGATTCATCGATGGTAAATACTTCTCCGCAATTCGGGCACTTGATCTGGTTCATAATGATTATCCTTTCTGTTTCTGAAAAACCCGCATTTACAGTCATACGGGTTTTAAATGTTACTGAATATTGTAGTATTCCTCGACGGTCAGTCCGCTTTCATAAATCTTCTGCGCCTCTTCAAGGCCCACATAGCGATAATGCCACGGGCTGTACCGAATACCGGTCACAGACTGTTTTCCCTGCGGATAACGTTCGATCCATCCATATTTCCAGGAGTTGTCGAGCAGCCACTGATAGTTCGGGTAGGAGGTAAAGCAGTATGCCAGTTCACACGATCCGTTCCAGCAGCCAAGATCAGCCGCAAGTCCGAGCTGATGTTCACTGCCGCCCGGGAAATCATCAACGGAATCGATATAGGACTGCCCCCGGATCTGCCGGTAATAGCTGTACAGATCAGACTGTTCCCGATAGGAACGATAGCCGCTGACCAGTTTCAGGTAAATATGATCATCGATCGCCGCCTGAAACAGCTCTTCCAGTTTCCCGGCAGCTTCTTCCCGCAGCTTCTGAGGTGCCGCCGCATGGACATTGACCACACGCAGATCCGAAGGTGCATAGGTTTCCGGAAGCAGATGCGTTTTGGAAACATACCGGTTGATCGAGTCATCTCCTTCCAGATCCACCACCGCTTCCGGCGTCGGTTCCGGTGTCGGTACCGGTGTCGGGGTGGGCTCCGGCGTCACGATCACTTCGGGAGTCGGCGTCGGTTCCGGTTTTGCTTTCTTTTCGCATCCCTTAAAGTTCAATATGATCAGTCCAATCACGATTGCGATGCACAGGACAATGATCGTAATCAGTTTTGTTCGGTATTGTCTGTATAGTTCCATACAGTAATGATACAACCGAATGCCCCTAAACAGAACCTTCTCCCACCGGTTATGCGTGCAGTTTTTCATTCTGGCAGCAGCTGAAATCCGGTTTCCAAAGGGACTGGCAATGAAGGTGTACGTATCATTTCGGTTGTTTTCCGCACTGTCATTGGAGTAAAGTTAGTATTGGTTAACGAAAAGAAAGGGGCCGTTCTTATGGATTTCGATTTATCAAAACGTTATTGTTATTACTTTAATGAAATTTCCCGCATCCCCCGCGGGTCACGCAATGAAAAGGCAATCAGCGATTATATCTGTGATTTCGCAGAAAAACATGGTCTGAAATACAAACAGGATGCCATCTGGAATGTCATGATCGATAAACCCGCTTCCAAAGGCTACGAAAACAGTGAGCCGATTATCCTGCAGGCACATATCGACATGGTCAACGAAAAGAATGATGATGTCGATCATGACTTTGAGAAAGATCCGCTGCAGCTGTATGTAGAAGACGGCTGGCTTACCGCAAACGGCACAACGCTTGGTGCCGATGACGGAAGCGGCGTCGCATATATGCTTGCGATCCTTGAGGATGACAGTATCCCGCACCCGCCGCTGGAGTGTATCTTTACGGTACAGGAGGAAATCGGTCTGCTCGGTGCTGCGGCACTTACCGCGGAAGACCTGCATGGTCACCGTTATATTTCCCTCGACGGCAACGGTGTTTCCGTTACCGAGACCAGCTGTGCCGGTGCCGTCAGTGC
>JAEEPV010000043.1 GCA_016284975.1 Solobacterium sp. | reverse complement strand
TCTTTTCGGATATTTACAGCACTGTTGATGTCCCTGTCCAGATGCACTCCGCAGGAAGGACAGTCCCATTCCCGGATCTTCAGATCCTTGACAGCCGGATTGATCGCCCCGCAACAGGAACATGTCTGTGAAGACGGAAAGAAGCGATCGACTAAAACAACCTTCCTTCCATACCTTTCTGCTTTGTATTTGAGCATATTCACAAACTCAGACCATGAGGCATTACCGATCACCTTCGCCAGCTTACGATTCTTCATCAAGCCTTTGACATTCAGATCCTCGATACAGATCACATCGTGGTTTTTGATGATCTCTGTACTGAGCTTCTGCTCAAAGTCGATACGGCAGTTTCGGATCTTCTCATGGATCTCTGCGACCTTTCTGCGCTGTTTCTGTATGTTCCTGCATTCTCCAAGAGGCTTCTTATATACCGGGTACCGTTTTCCATTCCTTTCGATATAACGGTCAATATTGGCTTCGATCCTCCGGGAAAGGATCTTCTGTTCCTTAAGAAGCTTCTTTTCCAGTTTCTGGTAATACTTCGGGTTATTTTCTTTTCTTCCATCGGAAAGAACAGCGAAATCATGAAGACCAAGGTCGATACCAACTTCTTTTCCGGTTTTAACCAGTGGTTTTGGATCTTCTGTTTCATAGAGAACAGAAACAGACCATTTACCGGTAGGTTCATGGCTTATGGTTGCGGATACGATCTTTCCTTCAAACTGCCGTAATCCACGTACGTTCACGGTTCCCAGTTTCGGCAGAACGATATGATTCTTATCACGTACCCGAATGGAATCGTTATTATTCCTGGAAGTATAGGATTCATGATGGCCTTTCTTATGAAATACGGGATGTTCGGTACGTTTCTGAAAGAAACGATCGAATCCATCACAGAGATTACGAATGGAGGACTGAAGAGCAGTGGAATCTGCTTCTTTGAGCCACGGTAAAACCTTCTTCAGCTCGGTCATGTTGGCACAGCAGGAATAATAAGACATTCCTTTACCGGTGAACTGAAAAAGGATATTCCAGGTATTCAGATACAGGTTGTATACATATCTGCAGCAGCCGAGCGTTTTCAAAGCCTGCTCAGCCTGATTTTTCTTCAGATACATACGGCATTTGACTGCGATCATCATGGTCTTTCATCCCCCTTCACTTATCTCTTAGGCGTGAATGAAAGAATCCCCTCAAATTTCTTAAGAAATATACTGAATCATCAAAGTGATCATGAAACATATAATAAAAAGTGAATTCATCTCCGACTTACAGAAGTCGGAGTCTTCTTCACCAGGGATGATAAAATCTGATCTTTTCCGTCATCAAATAAACGAACGGTTGTTCCAAAATAGGTTATTTTCAGCATCGTGTTTCACCCTCCGTATATATGACAATCACTGAAACCAGTCATGACCATTGTAAGCAGACAGGATTGGTTTGCTGAAGAATAGAAAATAATTCCGGCGAGATACTTCGCATCGTTCAGAAGTACCAATAATCTTATAGTTCAAAATATAAAAGCTTAGAAATTTAATATTCAATAAAACCATTCTGCGGACAGCGGAATCCTGCCCTGGAAGTACTGCACCCGTTTTTGTTCGCTGAATGCTTCATAAAATCCTGTTAATTCACAAAAAACCGATTCGTTCGAACCGGTTCTTCAAGGGTTATTGCGTTTTTTCAGATCATTTTTTGGTGATACGGAAGATCGGATTGTCACCGCCGTTGTTCTTGCCGGCAGTAGCACCACCGCTTACCGCATCAAGAAGATCATCATCCAGAAGATATTTATCTTTCGATGTATACTCGGTGTTCTTTTTCAAGTCTTTGTTCTTGTCCATAATAACCTCCTGTTTTCCACGTCTCATCTGCAGCGTTTCTGCAGAACCACCCATATAATAGTTCCTGCGAAAGCAGAATTCCATAGGAATCTTTTCGTTGCATGTTATTGTACGAATCAGAAGGAAATTATCCACGCTGCTGTCAATTGAGAAAGACGAATGATTGCGATAGAATGAACAGGCAGTATAAAGGAGTATATTATGGCAATTCGTACTAGATTTGCGCCGAGTCCGACCGGCTATATGCATATCGGAAATCTGAGAACTGCCCTTTGGGCCTATCTGATTGCGAAGAAAGACCCTGAAGGGGTATTTATTCTTCGTATTGAAGATACGGATCAGGGCCGTCTCGTGGAAGGCGCTACTGATATTATCTATAACACCATGAAAGACTGTGGTCTGAAACATGATGAAGGACCGGATATCGGAGGTCCGGTTGGACCGTATGTCCAGAGTGAACGGGTGAAATCCGGTCTCTACATGGAATATGCAAAGAAACTGATTGACTGCGGAGGTGCACATTACTGCTTCTGCAATGAAGATGATATAGCTGCTCAGCGTGCAGAACATGAGGCAACCGGACAGGACATCAAGTTTATTGACCCCTGCCGCAGCCTTTCCAAAGAAGAAGCACAGGCACGGGTGGATGCCGGAGAACCGTTTGTTATTCGTCAGACCATTCCTGCCGAAGGTACTACATCGTTTGACGATGAAGTATTCGGTCATATTGAAGTCGATAACAGCATTCTCGATGAACAGGTACTGATCAAGAGTGACGGTTTCCCTACTTATAACTTTGCCAATGTCGTAGATGATCATCTGATGGGGATCACCGATGTAGTACGTGGCATGGAATACCTTTCCTCTACCCCGAAATATAACCTGATCTATGATGCATTCGGCTGGGAGAAACCGCGTTATATTCACTGCCCGCCCGTCATGAAGGATGAGCACAGCAAGCTCTCCAAGCGCAACGGCGACGCTTCCTTTCAGGATCTGATGACAAAAGGCTATCTGCCGGAAGCCGTGCTGAACTATATTGCCATGCTTGGCTGGAGCCCGGAAGACAATCAGGAGATCTTTACGCTTGAGGAGCTTGTAAAAGCATTCAATGTAAAACACATCGGCCAGAACGGCGCAATCTTTGATCCGGTCAAACTGACCTCGATCAATGGTCTCTGGCTGCGGGGAATGGATCTTGATTCCTATTACGAACTGACAAAAGACTATATCGCAGCCGCGGTCAAACGTCCGTATGATCTGAAAAAGATCGCAGCAGTTGTACAGCAGCGTGCAAATACGCTGACTGAGATTGCACCGATGCTGGACTTCTTTGACACCTTCCCTGCTTATTCCAATGATCTCTATATCAACAAGAAGATGAAAACCACACCGGAGATTGCTCTGGAATCCCTGAAGGCATGTCTTGAAGTACTGGAAGGCATCGATGACTGGAAGGCAGAGGTTCTGCACGAAAAGCTGATGGAGCTTCCTGCCAGACTCGAAAAGAAAAACGGTCAGGTGCTTTTCCCGCTTCGGGTGGCAATTTCCGGCAAGCAGTCAACGCCGGGCGGCGCGATCGAACTTGCGGATATATTCGGCAAAGAAGAAACGCTGCGAAGACTTCGCAGTTCCATTGCACAGCTGGAGAACTGAGACATGCTGGAACGTCGGGTCATAACCGATCAGGAACTGGACTCTTTTGTTTCAAAAAGTCCTTTTGTCCATTATATGAAGACTTCCAGCTGGGGCAGATTCAAATCCGAAACGGATCATATGACCTATACCTGTCTCGGGTTCTTTCAGTCTAAGGTGATCTGTGCAACGGCGATGGTATTGTCCGGGTCCTTTCTCGGACATAACTATCTGTATATTCCAAAAGGTCCCTGTCTTGACTATTCGGATGCCGCATTGCGGAATGATGTATTTGCGAGTCTGAAAGAATATGCCAGAAACGAAAAAGTACAGTTTTTACGGGTCGATCCGGATGTGATCCGGGTCAGTCGTACGATCACCGGTGAAAGAACGGATGAAATCAATAACGAATCTGTGACGGCGCAGCTGATCGATCTTGGATACCATCACCGTGGTTATAACTATGCCTATGACGGTAGCTGGACGAACCGATACACATTGATCATTGATATCTCCGGATCCATGGATGAGATCATCAGCCGGTTTTCCAAGCAGCGCAGGACGAGCCTGAACCGGCATCGGATCAGCGGTGTCCGGACCCGTTTGGCAACTGCGGATGATCTGGATTCCCTGATGCTGTTTGAGCATATGCTCAGCCAGCAGGATGGTTTTCAGCCGCATACCAGAGCCTTCTTTGAATCCTTACTGAACTGTTTTGGCCCGCATGCCCGTTTCTATCTGACAGAGATCAATCTGGAAGAAATGATCGTAGGAATCGAGCAGGAACTGAATTCCAAAAAGTACCGCAAGGATCCGGAAGCCAGGACGTCCAAGGAAAAAGATCTTGCGCATGCCAAGGAGCTTTATCTGAAATATGGTGCTTCTCTGCCGATCGCAGCCGGTCTGTTTCTGTACTTCGGGGATATGAGCTGGGATCTCTATACGTATAATCACAAGGAATTTAACTTTATCAAACCGGTCGATAACCTGCATGTATTTGCGATCCGGGATATGAAGGAGCTTGGGGTTGCCCGTTATGACATGTGCGGATTCTCCGGCGTAACCTCAAAAGACGATCCGGAATACGGACTGTATGCTTATAAGCGCTCGTTTGGTCCGGAGTTTATCGAACAGATCGGTGAGTTTGACTATGTGATCAAAGAAGCGGCTTATCGAAGATTCCGAAAGGAAAAATCTCTGGAAGTACGGGCCAGACATAAGTATTGGAAACTGCGGTATCGGAAACGAAATCCGGAACAGAAGTAAGAACTGCTTCTGTCCCGGTTTTTTTGTAGAAATGATATCTGGTAATGGCAGCGAATGTATCAGCACTCAGAAACTACGAATACAGGATCCGCTTCAGCAGATACAAAAGCAGCAGATGTCCCGGATAAAACCCATAGTACAGCCATTTCAGATTTCTGCCCT
This sequence comes from Solobacterium sp., assembly GCA_016284975.1. Taxonomy (GTDB): domain Bacteria; phylum Bacillota_I; class Bacilli_A; order Erysipelotrichales; family Erysipelotrichaceae; genus Bulleidia. The sequence continues at coordinate 3,307 of JAEEPV010000043.1, read as the reverse complement.
TTTTCCCGTTGTAAAGAAGCAGCGGGATCAGACTGAAACCGGTCGTACAGTAATAGCTCATCGTCCGGGAAAGCGCCAGAAACGTCACGCCGACTGTGCATCGGATCAGCGGACGTTTCGTTCGCAATACATAAAACAGGAATACGGCGATGACCGCAAAGCAGGTATAATCCGCCCGAACAACGATAGCAATAACGGCCATCGCAAGCACTGTAAGCAGCCCCGCAATAATTCTTCCGATGTCTGGATGAGGCTCGTAGCCAATGATCCGGTCATAGATCATCAGGGTTACTACCGCAAGAAAATACGTAAGCATGATATTCTGATGCGAAAAATCGATTTTTCCATTAAATGCCAGATCAAACGGAATCTCACTGATCAAAGCGAACAGACCGATCCGCAGAAGATACTGTTTCCGATCGTGTGTATGAATATATCCTTCCGCAATACAGAAGGAAAATAACGGCATTGCGAGCCGTCCAATCATTCTTGGCCAGAGTACGCCGGGAAAAAAGATGTCTCCGGCATGATCAAAAACCATACTGATCATGGCAATGATCTTGAGCATGGTTCCATCCAGTATCTGACAGTTCTCCAGCTGTTTCATCAGATACTCCAGTTAATGCCGGCTGCGAAGCTTTGCGGCCGTTTTCAGCAGAATCGGATAGACATCGTCAAACAACCGGTAGAGCAGCGGACTCAGAACGATATTGAATTCACCGATCATCTCTTCCACTTCAACCGGCCAGGCACTCTTGAACTGTGTAAGACCGTCATCCAATGTTCCTTCAACTCCTCCGAAACTGCAGATTCCGATGCCAAGTTCCTGACAGCGTTCCAGGCACTTTGAATAGAGCCAGTAATTGGCACGGACACGCATATAGTTTGTATTATTGCCCATGTATACAAATTCCATGCGTTTCTCATTGAAAATAACCATCTTGCCGCATAATACGACTTCTTCAGCCGTTTCATTCCTGCGGTATTCTTCGATCCGGACAATCTCCGCCCTGTCATTTTCGATCTGTTTTTCAAGCCTTGCGGTTTCCTTTTTCGACGCTGCTTTGGAAAGCAGTTCTTCCGCTTCACGCAGATCACGGTTCAGCCGTTCTATCTCGCGGGCAAAATTCAGTTTTGCGACCATTACGATGCAGTGGTCTTGATAAACTTCAGCCATACGGCGGAAATACGCTTCACTGCGCAATGCGATCCCCTGCCGCGTTTCCGTAAAATGCAGTGCTGTTCTGAGATCCGGTATATACTCCGGTCCTTCATAGCATTCTGCACCGCGTTTTTCCGCAGTACGGATCGACTGTCGGGTGTTTTTGATCAGCCGGTCCTTCCAGCTGTCATCCACATGCATGATGATGTTATATCTTGGCTGTGTCGCTTCTTCGATGCGTTTGGTAAAGCCTTTATGTTCTGCGCCGTACTGTTTCAGAAATGCAATGACATCCTCATTCTGAACAGGATGATCCTGATCTTTTTCTCTAATATCGTACTGACGATAGATTACATACGGGTCAAAGCGCAGAACCATCGCATGTTTCTCAACGGCCAGTTTTTTCAGATGATCCAGCATAAAGGTGACCAGATCCTGATTATGCCAGTCCATGACCGGTCCGCGGGGAATATAAAACATCGTTTTTCCAAACAGTACCGGGCGGATCAGTATCAGTGCTGCGGCAACGATTTCTTCATTTTCCGTGACACTGGCAAAGACACTGTTCCAGCTGTCCTCTTTGACCAAAGCCCATTCCGGGTTTTGAAACAGTGTATTCTGGTCACTGTTAAGTACAAATTCTCTGAACCGATCCGGATCGGTATCGGTTTGAAACGTATAAGGCATGAAACCCTCCTTCCGGTATATGAAGTCAGTCGTCCTGTGTTTCTTTGAACAAATTCAGAAGATGCTCACCGGCGGTAACAGCGGCGGCAAGTTTAGAAGAAAACCGATCAGAGTACAGCGGAAGTTCAAAAGAAAACACGTCTTCAGCCGTATCAGAAATCAGGGCACAACAGATGAATCCAGGAACGCTGTCGGAATTGTCCGGGTCCACGTTGGAAAAGCTTCCGGTTATTCCAATCGCATAATCCGAAGGATACTTAGCTCTGGCAGCTTTGGCCATGCAGAGAGCGGTCTCTTTGGAATATACGCCATATTGACGGATTACCTCTTCCGGTACTCCGCAGGCAATTTTGGCGGTGTTGGAATAGGTAATAAACGCCCCTTTCAGCACGGCAGAAGAACCTTCCGTATCACTGATCAAAGAAGCAATCAGGCCGCAGGTGCAGCTTTCCATCGTTGTAATGGTCTTTTTATGACGGATGAGTGTATTTGTAATGGTTCGGTAGATCTCATGCGCCTTTGCCAGCAGAAGTTCGTTATTCATTCGCTTGTCCCTATAAAAGTATAAACCACTTTCTCAATGAAAAAGGCATACCGTTAAGGCATACCTTCAGTGACATGTACGGGATTCGAACCCGTGAATGCTGCCTTGAGAGGGCAGTGTGTTAAGCCGCTTCACCAACATGCCAGAATTAAGAAGCTGACAGCTTCTTAATTATATCCGAAATTTGTTAAGCCGCAAGTGCTTTCTTTGCAGTATCACAGAGATCTGTGAATGCTTTTTCGTCATGAATCGCAATTTCACTCAGCATCTTGCGGTTTACATTGACGTTGGCAACTTTGAGACCATGCATCAGCTTGCTGTAGCTGAGGTCATTCATACGTGCAGCTGCGTTGATACGGGCGATCCAGAGCTTGCGCATGTCACGCTTTGTCTGCTTGCGTCCGATGTAGCTGTACTTCAAGGAATGCATTACCTGCTCATTGGCTGTCCGGTAAAGCAGATGCTTGGAACCGAAATAGCCCTTGGCAAGCTTCAGTACTTTTTTACGACGGTTGCGTGTCGGTGTAGATCCTGTTACTCTCATTTTATGCCTCCCTTAATTAACCCTGCAGAAGCTGACGATCACGCTTGACGTCGCTCTTGTTCATCAGTGTTGCTTTACCGAGATGTTTCTTCTGCTTGTGGGACTTGTTCGCTGCGAAATGAGATACATAGTTGTGTCCCCGTTTCAGCTCTCCGGTACCTGTAACCTTAACGCGCTTTGCGAAGGTCTTTTTTGTCTTCATCCGAATCTTCTTGGGTTTCTTAGCCTTTGCCTTCATTTAACAATCCTCCATTACTGCTTATTCTTTCTTGGAGACAATACAACAGACATCGTGTTGCCTTCCATATTCGGCTGTTTGGTCACTTCCGCAAGATCGGAAATCTGTTCAATGAACTTGTTCATGACAGCT
>JAEEPV010000350.1 GCA_016284975.1 Solobacterium sp. | reverse complement strand
CTTGATATGACCTCCTTCTATGCGAACGGGGAAAACGCCGAAGATGAGGTCATCCGGCACTCGGAGTATGAGGCCCTTTATGAGGCGATCAAGCGCCTTACCCCTACCCAGCAGCGCAGGATCCTGATGTATATGGAGGATATTTCGATCCGGGAAATCGCGAGGCGGGAAGGCTGCCACATGAACGCCGTACTGAATTCCGTCAACGCCGCACTGGCAAACCTTCGTAAGATCCTCAGCGAATGATAGAATAATCCTGCGCCGGGTGAAGCGGCCAACAGGCTGAATTCACCCGGCGCGGGCTGTTTCTCTGCGAGAGAGGATAGAGCATGACACTTTTTCAAGAGAAATCTTGAGCTCTTTGACACTTTTTCAAGAGATAATGGAAAAAGACCTTGAGGCACCAAGACCTCTGCGCTGTGTTCAGGAACAGGCTCCAACGCCGTATTCTCGCGGTTTAGGATCTGCAGTTTCTAATGGGTCTGCCTTGATTGAAGATTGGCAATGATGTATAATCTGTGCACCAACATACTGAAGGAGGCTCTAAGCCATGCCCAGAGGGAAGAAAACCGCAATTCCGGAGAACATAGAGGAAAAAATCGCGGAAGTTGAAAAAGAGATTGCTGATCTTACTGCCAGAGCAAAAGCCAAGAAGACCGAACTGAAGAAACTGGTCAAGGCCAAAGAATCGGCGCTGAAGATCGCGGCTGAGAAAAAGGCTGCGGAGGATAAAGAGAAGCTGCTGAAGGCTATTTCAGACAGCGGAAAAACGGTCGAAGAAGTACTTGAGTATTTAAAGAAAAAGTAAGCTTGGCCCGCTGAGGATGGAACGATTGTAGCCTGTTGCTATGTCTCCTGATCACAGTCTCTGGAGGCAAAAGCGTTCACATAGGCATCCTATTGAAATCTGATATTCGCTACCAAAACCCCGTCCTGAATAGAGTGCACTTACTTTCCCCTGGTATGTTCATTGTTTCTATTGTGCAGAAATAATCAGAAGCGGAAGTGTCCAAGGCGTTCTTTGGATCACTTCCGCTTCTGATAGTCTTGTTCTCAATTCTTTTGTCTGGGAGTTCTGGTTGCTGAACATCTTTGTCATCGCCCTTGGTGAGGCTGATTCCCTTGGGATTCTTAAGCTGGTATCCGTTTTTGATCAGCTTTGAACCCAGGTATATGCCGCCACCGCCAATCACCACGATGCCGGCGATACACACGATTGCACATGGCCAACCATTGAGGGTGATGTTGATTGAAAGGGAGCCGAGTTTTGGGATTGTCTTCATAGGTCTTTCCTCCTAAGTGTATTTGTATTGGCCTTCTGGGGTCCTTCAAACCAGAAAGCCTTGTAGAGTACTCCCTAGGTATGCATATTGTCAAGAGGAAATTATGAAAACACCACAAAAACGGTACTATTCGCTATCGTTCCGCAGTCTGCCCGAGTCTTGAGATAATAAAACCGGCATGTTATAATTCTTAAAAGCTATCATTTTCCCCAAAAATACGCAAAGATGGGAGCTAGTTATGGACAGCAAAGTAAGGGATTTTTTCAGACGAGAAGTAACCGCTTACGGTGTACAAATTGCCGATTTTAATAGGGTATATCACATTTTTGAGCAGATAGTCGAATCTGATATAAACGAACGTGCAGTTGAAGGTTTGCGAGAGAGACTCCCTTATGCACTAACCAAAATATCTACGGATAAAATTGACAGGAATGATGTCATAACCTTCTTTCCTATCATCTGGGGGAAATTTGAGGCATATGTTAAAAAGCTCCTGCTTTTAACTGATGTTACATTGTACAACTTACTTATGGCGAACCCAGAGTCATCACTTCCCGATTATCTAAATGCACTTGGCATAGTGATTAACCTTCCGAAGGACAAACAAACGAAAGAGTCACAAACTGTTTATTATACCTACCGCTTAAGAAATACCGAAGCTCACGAATGCGAATTGTGGGGATTGAGAAAGTTTTACGACAGATTAGCTCAAACTTTATCAGCCTATCTTATTGTTACAAAAGACGCGATAAAGAAAATGGACGAATCTCAAACGGCTCATATTCGTTCCTGCGGTATCAATTTGGATTATTCGCAAATCAAGATTACCGTTGACCCTGAAGACAACGAATTCGCTTGCTTCTTCAGAGTGAAAGATTTTAATATCTGTTTTAAGCGAATCTCAAATTCAAATGGCGTTGTCAAGGAATTTGATGATAAAGGCTTCTTGATTCGTTCCACAGTTGATAATGATAAATTCCAGCATGAAGCCCTTTATAAGTATGATTACACTAGTTTTCATATGCCTCAAAAGCAATCCTCGAATAGCGTATCTAAATCTAAGGGATCCCCATCAATAGCTGCGTATCAGACAGAGGATCATAGGTATTCTGAATACCGGTATGATGAAGACGGGGGTATTGTGTCTGTAATCCGCTATATGCATGGACATAGAAACGAAACCAGGTCTCAGTATTATAAGTTTCGATCATTACAAATTGATTATCATCCCGATGGCCGGATAAGCATCCACAGGATCTGGTATAAACCGATAAAAGAGGTTGATTTGCGGTTTGTTGAAGATGGGTCTTATAGACGCGATTCAAGCGATCAGGATGTTGTCATTATGAGAGAAGAACATTTTGAATACGATAATAGAGGTTTACTTCAAATTGTCCGAGATATGGATAATCATATTATAAGCAAATATGAATACGATGATTCTGGGCTCATAACACGTATTATTTCGCGGAATGGCAAAGATACGTTTGTTGAGCTTCTTGGAACAGGTCTCCTTTTTTACGAATCAGCAAGAACCGATTCAGAGCAACATCTTTCTCGAAAGATGAGTATTGACAATGATAGGGTCTATAGGATAACGGATTTCGCTGATGAATCTTCACAGAAAGGCGATTTTGATTCCATTTATGAAACAGAGTTTAACGGTTCCTCTTCCTGAGGACATACAACAAAGAGTTACAGGGTGTCTCAGAGGGGAGAATGTTATATGGCCTATATGAACCGCGAGACCTTTGATATCATATACAGCAGCAACATCGACGGATTCCTGGACGATTATTTCGAGATCGATGACTATATCGCAAAGCCGGTCCAGGTTCTGAATCTGAAAGGGTATAAGACCAGATTCTGCTGCAGCGGACATCCCTATGACACGGTCAACGAACTCATTCTGGAGAATGACGGAACAGATCCCCATGAACTGATGCCAGGCGTCGTTTCTGTGGAACAGTTACCGGACGGAACCCAAAAAGTCGTTGTCCGTCAGCCCTTAGACTGCGAGGCTTACATATCCTTCGATCCCACCGTGACTCTGCCGGAACAGCCGCCGGAAGGCTGGTACCGTGTCCTGGACTCGATTCGCTGCAGATGGCCGCACGACGATGATCCTCTGGCTTGTATGCAGCACGTTTTCAGGGCAATGTCCAGCCTGACGGAATGGGTCAATTGTTTGCCGGTTATTGACTGAGAGAATGAAGGCATCTGAGAAGAAGTGCAGCGCGGACGGTATACCCCGTCTGCACCGTTTGTGATGAAGCATCAAGCTGACCTCATCTCGATTATCACTTTATTTTTTCACCATAATAGGGTTTGAATGTCCGTAACAGTTCATTCCAATATGGCGGAAAAGCATTGCTGCCGGAGTAATGACGCGTGCGTCGATTTGTCAGTCGAATCTCTAATTCCCATTGTTCACCATCCATAACCAACATATTATCGAATCGCTTCTTCCATTCATGGACGTAAAGCTTGCAGAACAAACGATCTAGAAGTTTGTTCCATTCCTTATCGGTCAGGACCCTGCTTTCAGGAACCCTGGCGATTCCCAGAGTCGGCGAGTAGTCGGAAACGATACCACCGGCGGATTTCTTGATTGTCACATCATCCCAACCGCTGAGATAGCCACCATCGCTGAAGTGAACTGACGTTACAATGTCACGGTAGTCCTCAGTGCCATGCTTGCTAATCAGCAGTGGCAAAGAACCTACGTCCTTCCCACAAGAAAAACAGTGGTATTCCGGTTCCGCTTCTGGTATGCAGCAGCCCCCCAGATACAACTCCTGATGGTTCAATTGTTTCTCAAGAAGTTTGTTGAATGCGGGCAACCCGTAAACAATCCGAGCAAGCTTATCGCTCCCGCATTTTGGACATTTCTTCATTGTATTCTCCGTCCTCCATCCCACCGAATCTCCGTCATCTGTTTCTATGACTGAGAACAATTCAGGTGGGAAAAGGCAGTCTTCTTCTAATTCTGAGACGATCCTATACCAGCCCTTTTCGACTGAAAGCACTTCGTAGACCTTTCCCCCGATTAGTTCTCACCCTTCGTATAAATCCTTCGGGCATAATGCCTTCATCATTTGAAATTGATTTCTTCAATAGGAAGTGTTTCTCCGAGGACACTGATCACGCCGACTACCGCTCCTGCAGCAGTGTCAATTTCCGTGACCGTCACTTCCTTGACGATAATATCCTGCTTTGCATACCGTTTCTTTCCGCGCATGAAGCCGACATAATCAGATGCGGTTTT
>JAEEPV010000349.1 GCA_016284975.1 Solobacterium sp. | reverse complement strand
TGCATGTATTAGGCACGCCGCCAGCGTTCATCCTGAGCCAGGATCAAACTCTCCATTTGAATTAGCTCTTTAATTAACACTGACTTCCGTCAGTTTATTCCTTTTGGAATCGACGTTTTTCGTTGCTTAATTCCTGTTCAGTTTTCAAAGATCACTCGCCCCTCACTTCCGTGAGGCGCAATTCAAGATGTTACCATCCTGACCAGACTTTGTCAACAACTTTTTTCGAAACTTTTTCGTTTCTTTTTCGTCACTGCTGTCTGGATTTCCGCCGCTCTCTTTTTGAGCGTGCTCTAGGATATTACTTCTTCTATCCCGCCATGTCAACACTTTTTTTCGAAAATTTCACGCAATTTCATTTATCTTTCATTTGCCTGTGTTTTCGAACCTTTTCAGCGGCTCAGGCAGCGGTCATTTTCTGATAGATGGAATAATACTTTTCAACGCATTCCGGATTAAACGGATCGCTTGCCAGATCCATCTCATCAATCAGTTCGTTCACCGACCGTTCCACGATCTTCATTACTTTTTCCGGATACCGCATTTCTCTTGCATGCATGTTGTATTCATTCTCGTCCAGAATCTGATAGGAGAGATCGGGATAAAGCTTCACATCCAGATCATAATCAATATTCTTGATTGCCTCTCCGTCATAGAGACTCGGTGAAGCCAGATTGCAGTAATAGTAAATGCCGTTCTTTCTGAGCATTGCGATTACGTTATACCACCGGTGCTTCCAGAAAAAACAAACTGCCGGTTCGCGTGTCAGCCACTTTCTGCCGTCTGACTCAATTACCCAGGCCTTATTGGTAACTGCGACGATCCATTCATCTGTCACTTCCAGCACATGTGCCTTACACCAGGTGCGATGCAGACTGCCGTTATGTTTATAGCTCTGCACAAACACCTCGGTATTGATCGGAGGCTCTATGCTGTAATCATTTTTATTTGTCGACATGTTCTCCATTCTACTACTTCGCACGGTGAGAAACAAAAAGACCTGTCCGGTCTTTCCGTTTTAGATTCGTGCTACCTTGATGATTCGATCTGCCATCAGCGGAACAATGATTGCACAGACAATCATTGATACCAGATTGTATCCGAGATTGTACATCAGAGAGAATGACCATGCTGCAACACTTCCCGCAGCAGCACCTTCCGCCCAGAAATAAGCACCGGATAATACGGTAAAGAAATATTTTAAGAAGAACGAAGATATGATTCCGAAATACGTATTGTTGGTGATGTACCAGAATGAAACACCAAACACTGCAACCGCAATCGCGGAAGCTATGACAATGACGTGCACGGAATATCCAAAGCTCAGTATGATTCCGCCGAAAATAAACAGCGCTCTTGCGGCGGATAACAGCCCCTGCTCTTTCCGTCCGCGATCCACATAATTGCCAAACAGGGATGCCAGTCCGCATACGACCAGTGGCAGCACATAATCAAGCGCGATCTGAACCGGATGAACGAAGTACATCACAAATCCCAGAACAATTGTAACGAGCCAGGACAGCAGTCCTGTCATGGCACCGCCTTTCCAGCCAAGATGATATGAAGCCAGACATACGGCAATCAGTTCAACTTCAACACTTCCTCCATTTGGCATATTAAAGATCGGTATCAGATCTCCGATATACTTCAGGACTACATAGATGGCAACGTAAAGTGCGAGAAAAGTAATTAAGCGAATGCGTTTCTTGTCAGACATAAAAAATACACCTCCGAAATCTGAAGGCGTAAGGAATCAAATGCTCGAACTCCCTACGCTAGCATTAACTAGATCAGGTGATAAGGGTCAGTCTCAGCCTTTCGGCACCCCTGTTCACATTGCTATTATAACACCGGGAGTTATGATAGATTACTGAATATGGAAATTATTTTTATAGAACAGTCGAAAGCAATTCTGGAAGAACCGGATATGATTGCCGCACTTTCCAATCTCAGTGCGCTCATCAATGAAAGCTTTGACCGGCTGAACTGGGCCGGATTCTATTTCGCAAAAAACGGTGAACTTGTGCTCGGTCCCTTTCAGGGGAAAGTCGCATGCACGCATATTCCCTTCGACAAAGGGGTGTGCGGTCTGACTTATCGTACATGCAGTACACAGATTGTACCGGATGTACATGCCGTAAAGGATCATATAGCCTGCGACAGCGCAAGCCGCAGTGAACTCTGTGTACCGGTCATGGTAAATGGCAGCTGCGTTCTGGAAATCGATCTCGATTCGCCCGAGCCAGACCGCTTTGACCAGGACACTGCAGATATCTTCAACCGTCTTGCAGATCTGATCACAGACGCATGGATCACCTACGGATGGACTGCCTGATTGCTTTCGGAAAGATCGTTATCGGAACATCGCAAGGTTCTGTATTGTTATCATTCTTAGAACTTCAGAAAAAGGAGCTTTCTCACCCATACTGTTTTCACAGTCCGGGGTTATGCAAAGCTCCTTTTCCTGTTATCGCAGGAGAAACTGTTTCAGCCGGCTGGATGCCTCAGCAATTTCTCCGGCATCCCCAAACGCAGATAGCCGGAAGTATCCTTCTCCGCACGGTCCAAATCCGCTGCCGGGTGTGCCGATGACCTGGATCTCGTTCAAAAGCCGGTCAAAGAATTCCCAGCTGGTACATCCCGAAGGACATTTCATCCAGATGTAGGGGGAGTTCTTTCCGCCGCAGTACCATATGCCCGCTTCATCCAGCGCACGCATCAGGCATTCTGCATTTTTCCGGTATACTTCCAGATTATCCTGAATCTGTTTCTGTCCTTCCGGAGAAAAGACTGCAAGTCCTGCTTTCTGAATAATGCAGGAAACACCGTTTGTACGGGTCGTCCGGTTGCGGATCCACATATCATGAAAGTTCATCCCGTCTGCACACAGTGTTTTCGGAAGCACCGTATACCCAAGCCGGGTTCCGGTAAACCCGGCGGTCTTTGACAGAGAACAGATTTCAATCGCAAAGGTTTCTGCCCCCGGAACTTCAAAGATCGATCTGGGCAGGGACGGATCCCGTACGAATGCCTCATACGCCGCATCAAACAGGATCACTGCCTGATTCCGTTTTGCATAATCTATCCAGAGCTTCAGCTGATCATGGCTGTAAACTGCTCCGGTCGGATTGTTCGGTGAGCAGAGATAGATCAACCCTGCATGAACAGATTCATCCGGAAGCGGCAGGAAGCCGTTTTCGCTGGAGGCAGAAAGATATTGCACCGGTCTTCCGTCCATGATATTGGCATCCGTATAGGCCGGATAGGCTGGTTCCATGATCAGCGAGATTGTGGAGCGGTCAAACAGATGAAGGATATCTCCAAGTTCATCGCTGGCGCCGCTTGAGACAAACACTTCATCCGCATCAATAGCAATTCCGCGGGACCTGTAATACTCTGCGATGGTTTCCCGCAGCGGATCCATTCCGCATTCCGAGAGATATCCCTGAAAGGTTTCCGCATGAGCCTGTTCTTCTACTGCTTTATGCATTGCTTCAATGACAGCCGGGCAAAGCGGCAGTGAAACATCTCCGATTCCAAGCCGAAGCAGGTGTGCATCCGGATTCTGCCGCAGATACTGCTGAATACGTTCCGAGATCCCCCGGAACAGATAAGATCCCTTTAAATCTGCATAATGGTGATTTGGTATTACCATAAGTGCCTCCTTTATCGTATCGACGACAGCAGGTCGTCACACGCTTCTCCTTCAAAAACAAACGCTGCAGGTCCGCGCATCAGAATGCGGTCATCCTTCTGCACACGGATCAGAAGACTTCCCCCGTCGAGGTCTACCCGGATTGGTGTGTCATAACTGCAGAAGCCCAGCTTTACTGCCGCAAAGGCACTGGCACAGGCACCGGTTCCGCAGGCCATCGTAATCCCGCTTCCCCGTTCCCATACACGCATGCGAAGTGCACCATCTTCCAGAACCCGGACGAATTCCACGTTGGTCCGATCCGGAAGAAACGCTTCATGGCATTCAATCAGCGGTCCGTATGTTTCCGGTTCCTTCTCATCTTCCGAAGCGGTAAAGATAACCGCATGGGGATTGCCTACGGAAACCGGATAACAGGTAAAGTCATGATCCGAAACCGAAAGATTCCGCGGTTCGGACAGAACTCCGGTTCCCATATCCACTTCTGCTTCCTTCACCGCGCCATCTTCCACAAACAATGTTAGGTGCCGGATACCCGAGCGGGTTTCAATCCGAAGATCGGTCTTGTCGGTATAACCCTTGTCAAAGACATATTTTCCAACACATCGGATCCCGTTCCCGCACATCATTGCCTCACTTCCGTCCGCATTGAAAATACGCATTGAGAAGTCCGCAGATGCGGAAGGTGAAATGAAGATCATCCCGTCGGAACCTGCACCGAAATGCCGGTCACTGAGACGGATGCACAGTTCTTCCACCTGATCAGGAACCGGCCCGTATACATAAAGATAGTCATTTCCGAGCCCCTGCATTTTCGTAAACTTCACTGTCATAGCCGCCGTCCTTTCATCGTTCACATGGTTTCCTCTTTGCAGTAAACCACTTTGGTTAAAGAAAAAAAGAGACAAAAGTGCTTCCAGTCCGAAACACCCTTGTCCGACAGAAAAAGTATAGAAAATACTCCTGCTTCAGTCAATTAATACAAAAAGCTGAGCAGGAAACCCGTTCAGCGATACAAATCGAATACTACGTTTTTTTCAAGGAATACCGTCGCTTCATCAACCGCCGCATTAACCGGGAACAGACTGATTCTGCAGTCGTTCAGAACCGTTTCACGAAGCAGATTTTTCCTGTTGAGTTCCGGACGGATCTTTTCGAAGTCCGAGCTGTCCAGATTCAGATCCAGATATCTTTTCCAGCCCCGTTTTCCATCTGTCAGCATACAGGCGGTTTCGACCTTGATCGGTCTGCATTCGGTCCGGTACTCCGCAAGATGCAGACAGGTTGCTGCGGTAAGATCCGTTCCGATCAGAAGCACATGTCCCTTCAGCTCATATAATCTGGCAACCGGAGATTCTTCTGCCAGCGGAAAATGCAGTGACTGCCGGTTGCACAGAACTCGTGCATATCTTCCCCATGCCGCAAATGACGCCGTCGGATGATTCGAACGGATCACACCATCCCTCTGCCGGAAATTCTCTGCGACTGCCCCCATCATGAGAAGATCGCTTTTTTCCGGATCATATGCAGGCATATTGTCACGGATATCCTGCCACACCGACGGACTTGCCGGAGGATTTACCCAGGTCGAAGGATCGGAGTTATAGGTTGTCTGCGTCGGCATCAGAATGGTACCGCCTTCGGTAATGATTTCCATCAGCGCATCAACAACCGTTCTTGCCCCGCCGATCACATAGCCCATGGAAGAAAGCGAAACATGAATCTCAACATTCATATTCTTTCCCAGACCAACAAACTTCAGTGCCTTGACCAGCTCCTCTTTGGTCACAACGGATTCAATTTTTCTCTGTTTACTATGTTTCATTTTGTCAGTTCACAATAAGCCTTGGCAATTTCCGTTCCGACTGCCGCATTGTTGAATACCAGCTGTATATTCGACGCAAGGGATTCTCCTCCGGTGATCTCTGCGATCCTGGCCAGCAGGAATGGCGTGCATTCCTTTCCCTTGATTCCTTTTTCATCCATATCTTTGATTGCTCGATCAATCACTCCATTGATCTTCTCGGCAGGAAGCGAATACTCTTCCGGGATCGGGTTGGCAATCAGGATTCCGCCGGTAAGCCCCATCTCATGTTTTGCCTTGACGACCTCTGCCGCATCCTGATAATCCTTCAAAGCGCAATCAACCTTCAGGCCGCTGGTACGGGTATAAAACGCCGGCAGTTCATCTGTCTGAAAGCCAAGAACCGG
>JAEEPV010000042.1 GCA_016284975.1 Solobacterium sp. | reverse complement strand
CAGCACGGAGAGGTATTCGTGACGGATGACGGGGCGGAGACAGACCTTGACCTTGGACATTATGAACGCTTTATCAATGAGGACCTGAACAAGTATTCCAATCTGACGACCGGAAAGGTTTACTGGAATGTTCTGCAGAAGGAGCGCCGCGGGGAATACCTCGGAGAGACCGTTCAGATCATTCCTCACATCACCGATGAAATCAAACGCTTCATCTATTCGGTTGGTAAAAAGGCTGAAGCAGATATCGTTATTACCGAAATCGGAGGAACCGTCGGTGATATTGAGTCCCAGCCGTTTATTGAGGCAATCCGGCAGATCTCACTGGAACAGGAAAAAGAGGATGTGCTCTTTATCCATGTGACACTTGTGCCCTATATTCCCGGCAGTGATGAATATAAATCCAAGCCGACACAGCACTCGGTCAAGGAATTACAGAACAGCGGTGTTCGTCCGGATATCATCATCACACGATGTGATGAGGCACTGCCAGAGGATGTCCGGCATAAGATTTCACTGTTCTGCAATGTTCGTCCTGACTGCGTAATCAATAACACAACCGTAGAATCTCTTTATGATGCGCCGATTATGCTGGAGAAGCAGAACTTTTCGTCAATCGTATGCCGGGAAATGAAGATCGATGCCCCGGAAATCGATCTCTCGTCCTGGAATGCAATGCTGGAAAGGATCCATAACCGTTCCAAAGAAGTCCACATTGCCCTGGTCGGGAAGTATGTCAAGCTTCATGACGCCTATCTCTCCGTAAAAGAGGCGCTCCATCACGGCGGATATGAAAGTGATGCGCATGTAAAGATTCACTGGATCGAATCGGAAGATATCACTTCGGAAACAGCAGATGATCTTTTTAAGAATATCGACGGCATCATTGTCCCGGGAGGATTTGGTCTTCGCGGAATCAACGGAATGGTGGAAGCTGCACGGTATGCCAGAGAGCATAATGTGCCATATCTCGGCCTGTGTCTGGGCATGCAGATTGCAGTCATTGAATTTGCGAGAAATGTGCTCGGATATGCGGATGCCAACTCCAATGAATTTGATGAACGCAGTACGCACAAAGTGATAGACTTTATGGCAGACCAGAGTGATGACATGGATAAAGGCGGAACCATGCGTCTTGGTGCTTATCCGTGCAAGATCACGTCCGGCAGCCTGCTTGAAAAGTGCTATGGCACTGACGAGATCAGTGAACGTCACCGTCACCGGTATGAATTCAACAATGAATACCGGAAGGAGATGGAAGATCACGGTCTTCTGATTGCCGGAACATCACCGGACGGAACACTTGTGGAATCGGTGGAAATACCTGCCAACCGGTTCTATCTCGGCGTGCAGTACCATCCGGAATTCAAGAGCCGTCCGAACAGGGCGCATCCGTTGTTCCGGGAGTTCATCCGGGCATCGGTCAAGACAAAGGAGTGACAACATTATGGCAGACAAGATTATCGTTCTCGATTTCGGCAGTCAGTACAATCAGCTGATCGCAAGAAGAATCCGGGAGTTCGGCGTTTATTCCGAACTTCACCCCAGCGACATCACACCGGAAGAAATTCTTGCGATGGGTGACGTAAAAGGTATTATCTTCTCCGGCGGTCCGAATTCCGTTTATGAAGAGAATTCTCCGAAATGTGATCCGAAGATCTTTACCATGGGTCTGCCGATTCTTGGAATCTGCTATGGCATGCAGATGAGCCACTATATGCTGGGCGGAAAAGTCAGTCCGTCGGACAAGAAGGAATACGGAAGAGCAGAAATTGAGATTGATTCCTCCTCCCCTCTTTTTCAAGGCCTTGATTCAAAGCAGATTGTCTGGATGAGTCATGGCGATCAGGTTTCAGAACTCGCTCCGGGCTTTACCTGCATCGCTCAAACCAGTACCTGTCCTTATGCCGCTTCCGCGGATTACGAGAGAAACATCTATACCATGCAGTTTCATCCGGAAGTCAGAAACAGCGAACACGGTCTTGATATGCTCAGAAACTTTGTCTTTGGCATCTGCAAAGCCGAACCAAACTGGACGATGAAGGACTTTATCGAGACGAATGTTGAGAAGATACGCAATACGGTTAAAGATGACAAGGTTCTTCTGGCATTAAGCGGAGGTGTAGACTCTTCCGTTGTTGCAGCACTTCTCCATAAGGCAATCGGCTCAAACCTTTACTGCATGTTTATTGATCACGGCTTACTTCGAAAAGGTGAATCTGAATCCGTCATGGAAACGTTTGACCGGAACATGAAGCTGAACATTACCCGTATTGACGCAAGTGAACGGTTCTTATCCAAACTGGAAGGTGTTTCCGATCCGGAAGAAAAGCGAAAGATCATCGGCAATGAATTTATCTATACATTTCGTGATGAAGTCGCAAAACTCCTGAAGGGAACTGACATTCGCTGGCTTGCACAGGGAACACTTTACACGGATGTCATTGAGTCCGGGACAAAAACAGCACAGACAATCAAATCGCATCATAATGTCGGTGGACTGCCAGAAGATATGAATTTCAAACTAATCGAACCATTGAATACTTTATTTAAAGATGAAGTGCGGCAGCTAGGAATCGAACTTGGGTTGCCGGAAGAAATGGTTTGGCGTCAGCCATTCCCCGGGCCGGGACTTGGTATTCGTGTACTGGGAGAAATCACTGCTGCGAAACTGGAAATCGTCCGTGAATCCGATGCTATTCTTCGGGAAGAAATCCGTAAGGCAGGACTTGAGCGGGAAATATGGCAGTATTTCACCTGTCTCCCTGATATTCACAGTGTCGGTGTAATGGGTGATCAGAGAACTTACGACTATACCGTTGTTGTAAGAGCTGTTACATCTATTGATGGAATGACTGCTGACTGGGCAAGAATTCCATATGATGTTCTGAATATTATCTCCACAAGAATCGTTAATGAAGTAAAACATGTTAACAGAGTCTGCCTGGACATCACATCGAAGCCTCCCGGAACCATCGAATGGGAATAAAATTCTGTCCCGATGGAACTCTATTTATCCTGGGATATAAATAAAAAAAGAAGTTATAAAATACAGACCTTGCATGAGTTATGCAAGGTTTTTTGAAACATAAAGATCGGAACATAGAATGTTTTTTCGCTGCGAAGTATTACGGCCATCATTAACCTTTAAGTTTGCAAATCGTCAGAGTTTCTGGAAGGCGCATAATGCTGCAGTTAATAATTTTCAATCAGTACACACAATTGAAATAATGATTTCCGGTTTTTGTGTCTTTGACTTCGTTTTCCATCCATTACGCAAAATCAATCAAAAAATCACAATCACAGCGATGGGAACCTTCCGGTCTGTTTTCTACAATGAAGGTAACAATCCTGGAGGAACATCATGCAATACGGACACTTTGACGAAACAGCGCGTGAGTATGTAATTGACCGCGTAGATCTCCCTGTTTCGTGGACGAATTACCTGGGGGTAGAGAATCTTGCGGCAGTGGTAAACCATACTGCAGGCGGCTACCTGTTCTATAAAAATCCGGAATATCACCGCAT
>JAEEPV010000348.1 GCA_016284975.1 Solobacterium sp. | reverse complement strand
TGTTTTCAAAAAAGAAATAACGATGAGACTTTCGGTCTCCCTGTGGGGATAATGAGGTTAACAATATGTTTGTGGAAGGTTTCATAATCAAATCTCCTCTTTCCAAATATTTATTTTATAACAATTGGAAGCTCATTTTACAAACTGGATCGTTGACGGATTATCCTGCAGCTATCTTCGGTTTCTGAATCGCTGCTTTCCATCTCTGAACTGAAAAACAGCCCTGCACTCTGCGCAGAGCTGTCCCGCCTCATTAACCTGCTTTTGCCTCACAATAGACACATCGATACCCGTCATCGGTCAGTCGGAACTCATGTCCCAGTTCCTGTTCTACCTGTGTGATGCAGCGGGGATTTTTACAGTGAATGACCCCTTTTAATATCTTTGGCCTTGTAAGCTTCTTCTTTTCCACAAGCACGCCGTTCCGAATCACATTAACCGTCGCTTCCGGATCAACAAACCCGATGATATCCAGATTAAACGGAACATCCGCATCAACCTTGATGATATCCTTTTTCCCAAGCTTTTCACTGTGTACATTCTTGATAATCGCAACCGAGAGATCGCTTGTATCGAGACCAAGAAGACGCACCAGTTCCATTCCCTTGCCGGCTGAAATATGGTCAATTACAACACCATTCTGAATACTGTCGATATTCATAGTCTTCCTGCCTCCTTCAGAAGCTTAATGATCAAAGCCATGCGCATGTATTTACCATTCAGCACCTGTTTGAAATAACATGCACGCGGATCTTCATCCACCGAAACCGAGATTTCATTCACCCGCGGCAGCGGATGCATGACGATCATCTTTTCCGGTGCCAGCTTCATTTTTTCTTCCGTCAGGATATAACTGTCTTTCAACCGCAGATATTCTTCTTCACTGAAGAACCGTTCCCGCTGAATCCGTGTCATGTACAGAATATCAAGATCCTTCAGCGAGCCTTCCAGATCCGTCGTCTGGGTATAAGGAATATCCTTTTTCCTGAGCACTCCCTTTTTCACATAACTCGGAAGCTTCAGTTCTTCCGGTGAGATCAGCACGAATTTCGTCCCCGCATAGCGTGACATCGCCGTACAGAGAGAATGTACCGTACGTCCGAATTTCAGATCACCGCATAAACCGATCGTAAGATTCTCAAACGAACCTTTCTCCCGATGGATCGTCAAAAGATCCGCCAGTGTCTGAGTCGGGTGGCAGTGTCCGCCATCGCCGGCATTGATCACCGGTACCGAGGCATTTCTCGCCGCAACCAGAGCCGCACCCTCTTTGGGATGACGCATGGCAATGATATCGACATAGTTGCTGACCGTCTTGATCGTATCGGCAACAGATTCTCCCTTTGCGGCACTGGAAGAACCTGCCTCTGACATTGAAATGACATGCCCGCCCAGTTCATACATCGCCGCTTCAAAACTCATCCGTGTTCTGGTGGAAGGCTCGAAAAACAGAGTTCCCAGTTTTTTCCTGCGGCAGACTTCTGCATATTTGTCCGGATCTTCGATGATGTCCTCGGCAGAGGCAATCAGCTCATCCAGTTCTTCAACCGAAAGATCCATGACATCAATAATGCTTCTCATTGGTTTTCTCCAATCCAGGATTCATCCGAAGGATTGTTTCGGAATGCGATCAGACGTTTTACATCGGATTCTTTGATATATCCCGTTTTTGCCGCAACCTCAGCAATACAGTCAAAGTCAGTCAGGGAATGGTTGATCACATTGGCTTCTTCCAGCCGCTCCAGACCTTTCTTCATGCCATAGGTAAAGATTGATACGACTCCAAGTACATCCGCCCCTGCTTCCCGCAGTACATTGACTACCTCAATTACACTTCCTCCGGTTGAAATCAGGTCTTCCACGACAACGACCTTCTGCCCTTTTTCCAGCTTTCCTTCGATCTGATTTTTCCGTCCATGATCCTTGGAGCCGCTGCGGACATATCCCATCGGTAATCCCATCAGATGTGCAGTGATCGCCGCATGCGCGATTCCTGCGGTAGAGGTTCCCATCAGTACTTCCGCTTCCGGATAGTATGTACGAATCAGTTCCGCCAGTCCTTCCTCCACATCATTGCGTACCTGCGGCGCAGTCAGTGTCAGACGGTTGTCGCAGTATACCGGGCTTTTGATTCCGCTCGCCCAGGTAAACGGTTCATCCGGCCGGAAGAATACTGCCTGGATTGAAAGAAGGTCTTCTGCAATTTTCTGTTTCAGTTCCATGATTCTTTTCTCCTTACTGCTGCTCTGCAGTCTATGTTTCTGCCATCTGCGGCAGTTCGATTACTTTCCAAGAAATTCCGCCGCACACCTGCGGTACGCGGCAACCGGATCCGAAGCCTGTGTGATCGGCCTGCCGACAACGATATAATCGGAACCCGCCTCTCTTGCCTTCGCCGGTGTCATGATCCGTTTCTGATCATCTTTTGCGCTGTCCGCAAAACGGACACCCGGTGTTACTGTCAGGAAGTCTGTTCCGCAGGCTGCATGAACTTTCGCTGCTTCCAGCGGGGAGCACACCACTCCGTCAAGGCCTGCATTTTTGGCATTTAATGCATAATGCATGACAACCTGATCGATTGGTTCATTGATCAGCAGTTCCTGTTCCAGCGCTTCCTGATCCGTTGAGGTCAGCTGTGTCACTGCAATCAGCAACGGTCTTGTGCCATCGCTTCTGGTAAGACCTTCCAGTGCTGCTTTCATCATTGCAGAAGTACCTGCCGCATGAAGATTACAGATATCCACATCCAGCGCGGAAAGCACCGCCATGGTTTTCTTAACGGTATTCGGAATGTCGTGCAGTTTCAGATCCAGAAAGATCGGATGGCCTCTTTTCTTGATTTTCTTCACGATCTCCGGCCCGCAGGCATAGAACAGTTCCATACCAATTTTTACAAACGGCTTTTCTTCCTGAAACTGTTCCAGGAAAGCCATCGTTTCTGCTTCCTGTGCAAAATCGCAGGCAATAATTACATCTTTTGCCATGGTATTGTTACTCCTTTCCGGCTATTCCGATAATATCCCGAAGGGAATCGATATGATACCGATCCATCACCTCCGGAAGCTGCTCAATAATAGTTTTGCATGCATACGGATCGACAAGATTTGCCGCACCGACTTCCACTGCCACAGCGCCTGCCATCATCATCTCGATGACATCCTCCGCAGTTGTAATGCCGCCCATTCCGATGACCGGAATCGATACGGCTTTTGCGGTCTGATACACCATGCGTACCGCCACCGGGAATACCGCGGGACCGGACAGACCGCCGGTCTGATTTGCCAGTAACGGCCTTCTCCGGTTCAGATCGATCCGCATCCCAAGAATCGTATTGATGAGACTGATCGCATCGGCACCGGCTTTTTCGCATGATCTGGCAATCGCAGCAATATCCGTAACATTGGGAGAGAGCTTTGCGATCAGCGGTTTCTGCGTATTCGCTTTGACCGCATGGATCACTTCATAAGCCTGGGCGGGATCCGTACCGAAACTCATTCCTCCTCCATGAACATTCGGACAGCTGATATTGATTTCAAGCCAGCCGACCTGTTCCTGCTGGTCGAGACGGCTCGCAGTTTCGACATAGTCTTCCACCGAAAATCCGCTGATATTTGCCATGACCGGTTTATGAAAGACTTTTTTCAGTTTTGGCAGTTCTTCACGGATTACCTTTTCCACTCCGGGATTCTGCAGACCTACTGCATTCAGCATTCCACCCGGGCACTCCGCAATACGCGGGGTTGGATTTCCAAACCGGGGATCACGGGTTGTTCCCTTGAAGGAAAATGTTCCGAGCAGGTTGATATCATACAGTTCGGCAAATTCATAACCGTATCCGAATGTACCGGAAGCGGGTATGACGGGATTATCCAGTGTGATCCCGCACAGCTCTGTTGTTAATCGTTCCATGCGAGATCCTCCTTATAGAATACCGGTCCTTCTTTGCATACACGCTTTGTCCCGTTTCTGGTCAGAATCGAACAGCCCATGCATGCGCCAAATCCGCATCCCATACGCTCTTCCAGACTGAACTGACCAAGGCCGTTCGTCTTGTGATAAACCGCTTTTAACATCGGCATCGGTCCGCAGGCATAAAAGAAGGAAGATGTTTCCGGCATTGCGTCTGTCACAAATCCCTTAGTACCGTAACTGCCGTCTGCCGTTGTCACAATAACCTTTGCGCCCAGTGTCCGAAATTCGTTTTCATAGAACACATCAGAAGCGGTATTAAATCCAAGTATGGCGGTGACTTCCTTTCCGGACTCGATCAGATTTTTTGCCAGCGCATAGAGCGGCGGCACACCGACACCACCGCCGAGCAGCAGCGGCTGTTTTCCTGCGGCGGAAAGATCATACCCGTTGCCAAGTTCCAGCAGCGTATCGATCACTTCGCCCGTCTTCATCCTGCTCATCTGATCGGTTCCTTTGCCGACCGTGCGGTATACCAGTGTCAGAAGATCTCCCTCCGCATCACATACCGAAATCGGTCTTCTCAGAAACAAGCCATCCAGCTTAAGGTTTACAAACTGTCCCGGCCGGATCGCTGCGCCGCAGATTCCGGACAGCTTCATTTCATAAACCGTCTCGTTCAGACTCCGGTTTGATTCAATTTTCAGTCGTTTTTGTTTCATATAGTTTTATGCGTCAATCGTCGAAATCGTCAGTGTTGTTTCTTCCAGTACATCGAGCAGTACGGACACCGTATCCAGTGACGTAAAAATCGTCACATTATATTCGGTTGCCAGCCGGCGGATCTTGGCGCCATCGCTGGCCTCCGACATATTTCCGGGATCCTGTGTATTGATCACGTATGCAAGATGTCCCTGACGGATCGCATCGGGTATATCTTCACTGTTTTCATTGATCTTATGCAGTACATGCGTGCGGATGCCGTTCTCTTTCAGGAAAGCGGCTGTGCCCGGGGTTGCCTGAATATTGAAACCAAGGTTATAGAACCGCCGGATCAGCGGAAGGCTTTCATTTTTATCCTTGTCCGCGACGGTCACAAAGATCGTTCCGTAATTCTGAAGATGCATACCGCCTGCCTGCAGTGCTTTATAGAGTGCACGGTTCAGCTTGTCATCATAACCGATTGCTTCTCCGGTGGATTTCATTTCCGGTGAGAGATAGGCATCCAGTCCTTTGATCTTATTGAAGGAGAATACCGGAACTTTGACATAGTGCCGTTTCTTTTCTTCCGGATACAGTTCAAAGATACCCTGTTCCTTAAGGCTCTTTCCAAGGATCACTTCGGTCGCGATGTCTGCCAGTGAATAACCCGTCGCTTTGGACAGGAATGGAACGGTTCTTGAAGAACGCGGATTGACCTCAATGATGTATACATTCTCATTGTGATCAACGATGAACTGAATGTTGTACAGGCCAATGATACCGATACCAAGTCCAAGCTTCTTGGCATACTGCAGAATGATTCCTTTCACCTTATCCGATACGCTGAATGTCGGATATACCGAGATCGAGTCACCGGAATGAATACCGGTGCGCTCAACCAGCTCCATGATTCCCGGTACAAACACATTCACTCCGTCACAGATTGCATCGACTTCCAGTTCCTTACCCTGGATGTAGTGATCTACCAGTACCGGTTTGTTTACATCGACATCAAAGGCCGATTTCAGATAGGTACGGAGATGATCTTCTCCGGAAACAATCTGCATCGCCCGTCCGCCAAGCACAAACGACGGTCTTACCAGTACCGGGAAGCCAATCTCCCTTGCGGCCTGAACACCTTCTTCAATACTCATAACTGCTTTGCCCTGCGGCTGAGGGATATTCAGTTCCTGCAGCACCTTTTCAAACAGATCGCGGTTCTCTGCACGCTCGATTGCGGCGCAGTCGGTACCGATCAGTTTCACGCCGCGTTCCATCAAGGGCTGTGCAAGGTTGATGGCAGTCTGACCGCCAAGCGAGCAGATCACGCCTTCCGGAGATTCAAAATCGATAATCGCCATGACATCTTCGGTAGTCAGCGGTTCAAAGTACAGTTTATCGGCTGTGGTGTAGTCGGTGGAAACCGTTTCCGGATTGTTGTTTATGATGATTGCTTCATAACCGGAGCGGCGGATCGTCTGAACCGCATGGACGGAGGAGTAGTCAAACTCCACGCCCTGACCGATACGGATCGGACCGGCGCCGATGACGATCACCTTTTTCCGATCGGAAAGACGGGACTGATTCTCTCCGGTATAGGAAGAATACAGATATGCAATGTAAGTTCCGGTGTGCAGCGTATCAACCATGCGGAATACCGGTACGATGTTGTGTTCTTTCCGCAAACGGTAGATTGAGATCTCATCCATATTCCACAGTTTTGCAATCGCCCGGTCAGAGAATCCCATGACCTTGGCATTCTTCAGTGTTTCGATATCATTCGAATGATCTTTCAGCACTGCTTCAAAGTCCACGATCTTTTTGATGCATTCCAGAAACAGCGGTGTGATCATGGTGAGTTTGTAAAGATTTTCAACCGATTCCTTCCGCCGCAGCAGTTCCGCTACCGCAAAGATTCCATCCGCACGGAATTCCTGCAGGTATTCTTTCAGCTGCTCATCACTGTAGTCATCAAACTTTTCCGCATGGAAATGACAGACGCCGGTCTCCAGAGAACGGACGGATTTCAGGAAACATTCTTCGAGGGTGGAGCCGATGCCCATAACCTCTCCAGTCGCCTTCATCTGTGTTCCCAAAACATTCGGCGCCAGCGGGAACTTGTCAAATGGGAAGCGAGGGAACTTTGCGACCAGATAATCCAGAGACGGTTCGATCGCTGCCGTTCCGCCGGCTACCGGAATCTCTTCAAGACACATACCAACCGCAATCTTTGCCGTTACCCTTGCGATCGGATAACCGCTGGCTTTGGATGCCAGTGCTGAAGAACGCGATACCCGCGGATTCACTTCAATCAGATAATATTCACTGCTTTCGGGATTCAGTGCGAACTGTACGTTACAGCCGCCTTCAATCTTCAGCTCCCGGATGATCCGGATCGCACTGTCATTGAGCATCTTCAGATCATGCTCATTCAGTGAAAGAATCGGCGCAACAACGATACTGTCGCCGGTATGCACACCAACCGGGTCTACATTCTCCATGCCGCAGATCGTAATCGCATGATCATTGGAATCCCGCATGACCTCGAATTCGATTTCCTTGTAGCCCTTTACGGATTTCTCAATCAGAACCTGATGGACCGGGGACAGCCTGAAGGCATTGATGCCGATCTCGACCAGTTCTTCTTCATTGTTGGCAAATCCTCCGCCGGTGCCGCCAAGCGTAAATGCCGGTCGCAATACAACCGGATATCCGATCTCCTTTGCGGCCTTCTTTGCCTCTTCAATGGAATAGGTGATCTCAGAGGGAATGACCGGTTCTCCGATCGATTCGCACATCTCTTTGAACAGCTCGCGGTCTTCTGCCCGTTCAATGCTTTCGCTGCTGGTACCGAGAAGTTCTGTTTCACATTCCTTCAGAATGCCCTTCTTTTCCAGCTGCATCGCAAGGTTGAGACCGGTCTGACCGCCAATGCCCGGAACGATCGCATCCGGACGTTCATAGCGAAGAATCTTCGCAATGTATTCCAGCGTCAGCGGTTCCATGTATACCTTGTCCGCAATGGAAGTATCCGTCATGATCGTAGCCGGATTGGAGTTGCAGAGAATGACCTGATAGCCCTCTTCCTTCAGCGCAAGACATGCCTGCGTGCCTGCGTAATCAAATTCAGCAGCCTGACCGATCACGATCGGACCCGAACCTATGATCAGAATCTTCTTAATATCCGTACGTTTTGCCATATTACTGATTTCCCCTTTCAAATACCGTCTTACCGTTTACTACCGTCTTCTGACAGATGCCGTTCACGTTCCATCCGTCAAACGGTGTGGCCTTTCCTTTTGACAGAAAGTTTTCGGAACGGATCACCGTCTTAGCTTCCAGATCCCAGATCGAATAATCATTTTCATTGAACGGGATTCCGAATCGTTTTCTCGGTTCATATACCAGCAGTTCCATCAGACGTTCCATCGTAACAATGTTCTTTTTGACGAGATACGTATAGAGCAGCGGGAATGCGGTTTCGATTCCCGTGATGCCAAATGCACTCTTCTGAAGTCCTTTGGATTTTTCTTCCATACTGTGAGGGGCATGATCCGTCGCAATCACATCGATCGTTTTGTCCTGTATTCCCCGGATCAGAGCTTCCCGGTCTTCTGCACTTCGAAGCGGCGGGTTCATCTTGAACCGGCCTTCCTCCTGCAGATCGTCTTCACACAGCAACAGATAATGCGGAGCGGTTTCACAGGTAACATCTATGCCGTCCGCCTTAGCCTGCCGGATCAGATCCACACTTTCTTTACATGAAATGTGGCATACGTGATATCCGCATCCGGTTTCCTTTGCCAGCTTCAGATCACGCTCGATCTGTCCCCACTCGCTTTCGGAGCAGATTCCCGGATGCCCGTTTGCTCTGGCATAACGGCCATCATGGATATAGCCTCCTCTCAGCAGTGTATTGTCTTCACAGTGCGCCGTGATCAGCTTTCCCAGCGCCTTTGCCCGAACCATTGCCTCTTTCATCATTTCTTCGGACTGAATGCCCCGGCCGTCATCTGAAAACGCGACAACCCGATCTTTCAGCAGCTCCATCGGCACCAGCTCTTCTCCGTCTTCATTAACGGTAATTGCCGCGTATGGATATACATGGATCACTGCATCTTTTTCAATGATCGCTTCCTGTACCGCCAGATGTTCCGGGCTGTCCGGAACCGGATTCAGATTCGGCATCGTACAGACTGCAGTATAACCGCCGGCTGCGGCTGCCATCGTACCGGTTCGGATCGTCTCCTTATAAGAAAAACCCGGCTCTCGCAAATGCACATGTACATCGCAAAAACCGGGAAGACGAACAGCCTGCTGTTCCGTTATCTTATTCATGAATCGTTCGTTTCTGACTGCGTTCATAACAAGCCCTCCGCAAGAATAAAGCCCTGCCGTAACCGGCAAGGCTCACAAGTTCTTCCTGTCAAAAGACTGCCCGCAATGTGGGTATCTTCTGAAAATAAGTGCTGCGCTGCTCTTGCCGATATCCCGTATCGACTTAAAGATTTCTTAAGTATACTATCACGGCCCCCAATCACATTCAACACTCATTTTTCATCCTTTAACACTGCAGTTCATGCATGTTCTTCTGTGGTATCGTAAAGCTGATATGGCTGTCTATGTACATACCTGCAATTCTCTGCTCGGTCTGATCCGCATGACTTCTGACGGACAGTCTTTGACTTCCCTGAAGTTTGAAGATCACCCCATGCCGGAAACATCCGCAGATCTGCCGGTTTTTGAACAGACAGAGCACTGGCTGAATCAGTATTTCAAGAATAAAATCCCCGATATTGATATCCCGGTGTTTCTTCCGGTCACACCGTTTCAAAATGAAGTGCTCTCTGTGGTTTCTTCCATTCCGTATGGAACGACGATGACCTATGATCAGGTTGCCAGACGAATCGCGTCCAAGCGCGGCATCCGGAACATGTCTGCTCAGGCTGTTGGCAATGCGCTTGCCCATAACCCGGTCTGGCTGATCATTCCCTGTCATCGCGTAATCGGAAAAAACGGAGAACTGACCGGCTATGCGGGAGGTCTTGAACGAAAGGCTTTTCTGTTGAAAATGGAACAGGAGCTCCTGTTCCAAATGACTCATCATCTCTTAAATAATGAGGAATAATAATCGGCCAGTTCCCCGATCATGGGCTTCATCCCTTCCAGTTCACTGTGCTTTCTGGTCTCAATCGTAATATGTTTCCCGTCTTCATATTCCAGATGCAGCGATACACTTTCCCCTTCTTCATCCGGTTCTTCTTCTGTCGGTGAACCGCCCCATCCAAAATAACCATCCTCATGGTTGCCGTAATTATTATTTTTATGACTGTACCTGCTGAAATCGTATTTCGTGACAGGATCGTACCGGAACAGGATTTCGGTGATGCGCTCATAGAAATCTTCCGGAACCTTCCGGTAATCAACGGAAACGGACTTCTCTTCTTTCCGGTCATAAACCGTAAGCATCAGAGGATAGAGCTCTCCGTCGACTGCGCTCTCTTCGCTGACACGAACGACCGAATAATCATATTCGATGAAATCCTGCTCATAAGCAAACCCGATCCGGCTGACCGGTGACGTTTCCTTTTCCGGCAGCAGGGACTCGTTCCCTTGTTGAAGAAACCATTGTGAAAAGACATCGTAGATTTCTTCGGACCACTGTGCATAAGGATCATTGAGATCTGTAAAGCTGAGTTTTTCCCCGCTTGCATAATCCGCGGTCAGCGTACATTTCTGATATTCCGGTGACAGACTGTAATTCACTTCATATACACCGTTTTTCTTAACCAGATCATACTTGTCGATGATTTCCTGCACCGATCGTAAAAGGGTTTCATCGGCCGGTACACGAACTCCGGAGTTTTCTTCCAGGGCCGTCACTGCGCCGGTTTCATCCGGGCTGACGCGGAATTCAAATGTATGGTTTTCCGTGGATGTCCAGCGGTTTGCCTGAAAGAACGACGTCGAAAATGCTGTGATGTCTTTTGACTGAATTTCCTTTGGCGCATTGTAGTCCGTTCTGTTGGTGCCTTCTCCGTCCACAGGTTCCGGTTCAGTCACCGGTTCCGGCTCCTTCTGACAGCCGGACAGACCCATTAACAAGGTGCCGGTAAGCAGTCCTGCCATCAACCGTCTGCCCCCTTTCGTCCATTTCTTCATAAGTACCTCTGTTATGTTCCGATTTCACGGGCATTCCCATTCATCGGTGATCATTCCTCATATGCATTGATCATGAGTTCCTGACGTTCTTCATCCGGATCCCTGTCCCACAACAGACACGCAAAATCAAACGGCTCTTCGTCCAGCTCTGCCGGCTTCAGTTCCGTGCTTCCTTCCTCGGAAACGTATTTGCCGCAGTTTTCTCCAAAATCCTCATCCGCATATTCAACGGTCATACGAGGTTCCGGAAACCGTTCCGCGATTTTCTGAAAGATCGGCAGCGGTGTTTTCCCCAGCGTATCAAAGGTGTACTCCAGAGTCGTCTCATCCCGGAACAGGATCCAGTCCAGCTCTTCCGGACCGGAAGGAACACCCCATTTTTCTTCTGCCTTTTCTCCCGGTTCCAGAGGAATGATCCGTTCAAAGGAAAGCGGGTTTTTTCCATCTTCGGAAGCCAGTGCCTGAACAAGTGCCTTCAATGGTTCCGGGGTTCCGGCAAATCGCATTTTATTTCTGACTGTGTTTTCCATTTCGTCGCTCCTTTACAGTTTTCGATACAGATCTTCGGGTTTCAGCCCGTTCTTTTTTGCGAGAATGTTCCAGTTTCGGTTGGCGATTTCAAGATACAGCCATCTTGGAAATCCATATGGTTCGGCATACAGATCATCCGTCTTTTTTCCACTGTTGACAGCTTCCAGAAGACGGCTCATGCCTTTGGCGATTCTGCTGGAAGGCCAGCCATTAAATGGCAGTATCTGCATCAGCGTCCCGATCAGCTCACCGGCGCTTACACCCAGTCCGCCGCAGTATTCAAATCCCATCTTCAAACACCATTGCCGGACTTCCTCAAAGAGATTCACCAGCTGTCTGCTTTCATACAGCCCCATATTTGACAGTACATAGATCCGTTTGGATCTGCCCTGATACTTCGTTTCAAATAATTCCATCAGCCGGATCAGCTGAGAAGGCAGCCCGTCTACATATAACGGCATACAGAGAACCACCGTCGAAGCATCTTCCACAGCAGCCACCAGATCTTCCATGGAATTCAGATACTTCTTAAGATCCAGGATTTCATATTCTCCCTGCAGTCCTTTTGCCAGTTCTCTTGCCAGTACGGCAGAGTTTCCGTTTTCCGAACGCATGCTGGCATTGAGCAGAACGGTTCTTCCTTCCGGAATATCCTGTTCTTCCCGTTTCGATGCGGCTGTACTGTCATTGATAAAGATTACTTCTTTTACCGATCCCCGAAAATTGGCACAGACCGCTGTTACATAGCGTTCAGCACTTTCCTTTTCTTCCGGAGAAAGATTATCTCCCCGAAAGATAAACGTAAATGGCTTATCTTCATCGTAACGTTTCTGATGATGTGTTTCTCCGTTGATCACTTCAAACTGAGGCAGTACATAACCAAGGCAGCGGTCAAAGACATTCTTCACAAAACCGGAAAACCCGCCATAGGTATATCTGCTGATGACTGTGACCGCTTCTGCCTGATGGATCCGTTTTCCCATATCTTCATAGCCGTCTTTGATCACACACGTTCCCGGCGTTTTATTCCAACAGGAAAAGCATCCGACGCAGGGACGG
>JAEEPV010000347.1 GCA_016284975.1 Solobacterium sp. | reverse complement strand
TTCACTTGCGAGAAATATTGATGTAACACATTGTTGACATCGTGTCAGAATTGAGCTATATCATAGTTGTGACCGTTGCTGACACAGTGTCAATGGCGACGGAAAAGGAGACAAATTCTGTGATCAAAGGAACACCGGAACTAATCGCGGACCGGCGCGAGGTCATTATCAACGCATGCGAGAAGCTGTATCAGACAATGAGTTTCAAAGAAATCACCCTCAAAGAAATCGGCAAAGAAGTGCCATTTTCCAGACCCACCATATACAACTATTTTGAAACGAAAGAGGAGATCTTTCTCGCATTGTATGAACGAGAGGATATCCGCTGGAACGAAAGTCTGGCGGAAATCCTGAACCGAAGTGAGACACTGCCGAAGAAAAAGCTGGCAGATGCAATTGCGCAGTCATTAAGTGAACGAAAACAGCTGCTGAAGCTGCTTGCCATGAACAACTATGATATGGAAGCCAACAGCCGTCAGGAACTGCTGGTCTCGTTCAAAAGGGCATACGGTACTTCTATGGATCTGATGAGGAAGATTCTGAAAAAATACTGCCCGCAGATGAAGAAGCAGGAGACAGAACACTTTATCTATACGTTTTTCCCGTTTATGTTCGGCATCTATCCGTATACCGAAGCAACCGAAAAACAAATGAACGCAATGATGGAGGCGGAAGTGAACTTCAGACCGCATACCATATATGAAGTGACTTACAACTGTCTGATTTATCTGCTGGACAGAAACTGAATAGAAACATGAACACGGAGGAGTGAATTATGACAAAAAAGAATATCGGTGCAGTACTTGCTTTATATCCGAGCCCGGTCATTGTGATCGGTGCAATGGTTGAAGGAAAACCTTCCTGGACGCTGGCAGCACATGCCGGAACCGTCGCACACAGTCACCTGATGGTTTCACTTGTTCAGGCGCATTACATCAATAAAGGCATCCGGGAGACCGGTAAGCTCTCGTTCAACGTGGTGGATGAATCGTGGCTGAAAGAAGCAGACCGAATGGGTACGATCAGCGGTCTGAAAGAAGATAAATCAGAAGCATTCGCCTGGACGATGGGCGAAAACGATGCACCACTGATCAATGACGCTAAGGTTTCAATCGAATGTGAAGTTGACGGCAACTATGAGCTGGAGCACTTCGATAACTTTATCTGTAAAATACTTGCGACTTACGCAGACAAGGCAGTACTGAATGAGCAGAATAAGATCAATTATCACGTATTCAAGCCCGTTCTGTTTGAGTTTCCGACCTATGAATACTTTGTGACCGGAGATAAAGCAGGCGACTGCGGAAAAATGAATCAGTAGATTCAAAGATGATTCAGGAGGAATCCCAATGGCAAAGAACATATTAGTGGCAGTGTTTTCTGCAAGCGGTGTGACAAAACGCGTCGGTGAAACAATTGCAAAGATCAGTGGTGGTGATTTCTATGAGATCACACCGGAAGAACGATACACATCAGATGATCTGAACTGGATGAACAAAAAAAGCAGAAGCAGTGTGGAAATGAACGATCCTGCCGCAAGACCGAAGATCACCGGAATGGTTGAGAACATGGATGCATATGATACGGTGATCGTCGGATTTCCGATCTGGTGGGGTATCGCACCGCGCATTATTGAGACCTTTCTGGAAAGCTATGACTTCTCAGGAAAGACAATTATTCCATTCTGCACTTCCGGCGGAAGCGGTGTCGGAAAAAGTGACATTGAACTGCATAAGAATGTCAGCGGCGATGTGAACTGGAAAAAGGGCGCGCAGATCAATCGCCCCGACGAAAGGGAAATTCAGAACTGGTTGAAGGAGGTTCTTTGAAAGAAAAACAGAAATGAAATACACAACACTCGGCAATTCTGATCTGACGGTGTCCCGCATCTGCATGGGCTGCATGGGATTCGGTGATGCAGGAAGAGGCCAGCACAGCTGGACACTCGACGAAGAACACTCACGTCAGATTATCAGGCTCGGACTTGAAAACGGCATCAACTTCTTTGACACCGCGATTGCTTATCAAAGCGGCACAAGCGAACAGTATCTCGGAAGATCATTACGGGATTTTGCAAAACGGGAAGACATCGTTGTTGCGACAAAGTTTCTTCCGAGAACACCTGAAGAAATTGAAAACGGAATCAGCGGACAGCAGCACATCGAAAATATGATCAATACTAGCCTGACTAATCTCGGTATGGATTATGTTGATCTGTATATCTATCACATGTGGGACTGGAACACCCCTGTCTATGACATCCTTGATGGTCTGAACCGCATCGTCAAAGCAGGAAAGGCAAGATACATCGGTATCTCCAACTGCTTTGCCTGGCAGCTTGCCAAGGCAAATGCACTCGCGGAAAAGGAAGGCTTTGCAAAATTTGTTTCCGTCCAGGGACATTACAACCTGATCTTCCGCGAAGAAGAGCGGGAAATGGTTCCGTACTGTCAGGAAGAAAACATTGCCCTGACACCTTACAGCGCATTGGCCAGCGGCCGTCTTTCCCGCCTTCCAGGTGAGGGCGGAACGAAGCGCGCGGCAGAAGATGCCTATGCGAAGTTCAAGTATGACGCAACTGCGGATCAGGACAATGTGATCATTGCACGAGTTGCGGAGCTTGCGAATAAACACAGTGTCACAATGACAGAGGTATCCCTGGCATGGCTGCTTACAAAGGTGACAGCACCGGTCGTCGGTGCTTCAAAACCGCACCATGTGGAAGGTGCAGTGAAAGCAGTAGATCTTAATCTTTCTGCAGAAGAGATCGCATATCTGGAAGAACCATATGTGCCGCATCCGCTTGCCGGTGTAATGGCGCAGAACAAATCCGCAAGTGCAAATGAAAAACATGTCTGGTCGACAGGCGATCAGAAAATCGGAGGATATATAAAATGAGTAGGAAGATAGTACAGACAGCTGGAAGAGAACAGCTCGGGGAATTCGCGCCGGAGTTCGCGCATCTCAATGATGATGTATTGTTCGGCGAGGTGTGGAATGAGGAAGCAATAGACGTAAAAACAAAATGCATTATCACTGTGGTTTCTCTGATGGCATCCGGCATCACCGATAGCTCGCTGAATTACCACCTGCAGAACGCAAAGGCGCATGGCGTCACAAGGGAAGAGATTGCGGCGATTATCACGCATGCGACCATGTATGTCGGCTGGCCGAAGGGTTGGGCGGTATTCCGTCTTGCGAAGGAAATCTGGAACGAAGAACATCCGGCACAGACAGAAAAAGACAAATATCAGAACACGATCTTCTTCCCGATCGGTGAACCAAATCCGTACGGACAGTTCTTTGTCGGGCAGAGTTATCTTGCGCCGGTATCTACGGAACAGGTTCCGGTATGGAATGTTACGTTTGAACCCGGCTGCCGCAACAACTGGCATGTTCATAAGGCAAAGAACGGTGGCGGACAGATGCTGATCGGAGTCGGAGGAAGAGGCTACTACCAGGAGTGGGGCAAAGAACCTGTTGAGATTCTGCCGGGCACTGTCATCAACATTCCAGCCAATGTGAAGCACTGGCATGGTGCGGCACCAGATTCCTGGTCCTCGCATCTTGCATTTGAAATCGAAGGTGAAGAGACAGCTGCAGAGTGGCTGGAACCGGTCAATTCTGCTGACTACGAGGCATTGAGGTAAGAAAATGAAAAGCTTTTTTCCAATGATAATTTCTGCAGCCCTGGCATTCGGAGTGTCTGGCTGCGGCAGTAATACGGCACAAGCACCGACTTCGTCCGGAACAGAAACTGTGGAAGCGGAACAGGCCGAAACAGAAGTAAGCGAAACGGAACCGGCAGCGGAAACAGGATTCGAAGAAACAGAAGGGAAGACACTTGTGGTTGTCTTCTCGGCAACCGGAACCACAAAGGCCGTCGCAGAGAAAATAGTCTCGATCACCGATGCGGAGCTGTATGAGATCAAAGCGGCGCAGGAATATACAGATGCAGATCTTGACTGGCAT
>JAEEPV010000346.1 GCA_016284975.1 Solobacterium sp. | reverse complement strand
TTTCAGAACAGCTGCCACGCATATCCGATCGAAAAGCAGCGGCTTGAGGAACTGGAAGCACAGTATCCGGCACTGAAGGAGATGGAATTCGAAGAAGGAAGGTTCAAAATCGATCTGTCGGATGATTTTGGCAGCGGCATGATGGAGCTGTATCAGTTTCTGAAGGAAAATGTGCAGGCGGTGGAAGAAACCATGCAGGATCTTCTGAGCAGATGCGGTGTGCAGGCCTATGATGTGGTGCATGCCCTCTATATGGAAGGTAAAACACAGACCCAGGTCGGAGAGGATTACGGCCTTTCCCGCCGGCAGATCCAGTATTCACTGGATAAATGGATGAAGGCAGTGTTTGAAGAGGAAGAAACGGAGAACGGCTGAGACTGTTCTCTTTTTCGTTACGGGAACAGCGAATAATCAATGTTACAATGGAAACAGAAAAACATTCTGAACATCGGAGTTCAGAACGACTGGAAGAAAAGGTGATCATTTATGAATAAAAATGTTATTTTCTGCTATTCCGGTACCGGCAACTGTCTCGACTTTGCAAAGAATATCGCAAAGGGAATCGGTGGCGCGGATATCATTATGATGCGTTCGAAACCTGTGGTAACCGATGTGAGTGAGGCAGAGCGAGTTGGCTTTGTATTCCCGTGTTACGGCGGCGGTGCTCCGGAAGATTTTCTGTTTCACGCAGCGCTGATCAAAGTAAACCCGAATGCTTACACATTTGGCATCAGTCAGTCGGCGGCATATGCCGGAATCGGTCTCAGCCGTCTGAACAATATCATTCCTCTGAAATACTGGAAGACGGTAACACACCAGTGCAGCTGCATCTGGCTGTTCCCGCATGATC
The DNA here is from genome assembly GCA_016284975.1 of Solobacterium sp. GTDB lineage: Bacteria > Bacillota_I > Bacilli_A > Erysipelotrichales > Erysipelotrichaceae > Bulleidia. Next base: position 2,915 of record JAEEPV010000346.1, on the reverse strand, counting down.
TGATGATGCCGAAGATGGGGGCAGAAGATGCGCAAAAGCGTAGTGAACAGCTTGCGGCGGAAATCGCGGCGGATGTACTGGCTGGAAAGACAACGGACAAACTGCCGCCGAATAATGCGCTGAATGCGCTGGAAAACAAAGCCTGGGCTGGGATCGCGGAAAAGAAAGCGGCACAGTTTAAGGTATCGGATGCCTGTATTGCCTGCGGACAGTGTGTCAGATTATGCCCGCGAAACAATATCCGGATCGAAAACGGAAAGGCAGCGATTGGAACGAACTGTATTCAGTGCCTCGGCTGTCTGCAATACTGCCCGGAAAACGCCATCTCGATCGGTAAGATCACGGATCAGCGCGAACATTATCACAACCCGAACATCAGTGCCGAAGAACTGATGAAAGATATCATTCACATCGAGGAATAAAAGAGGAAAAAGGAGTGGTTATGAAGAAGTTATTGACGATTACAGCTGTATGTCTGCTTGCGCTTTCAGCCTGTGCGAAAAAGCCGGAAGAGACAGCAGAACCTCAGCCTGCCAGTGCGGAACCGACGGTGGAAGCGGAACCGGTAAAGTATCCCCCGATAACGGCATTAGATGAGGATGGAGTCAAAACACTGCTGAAGGTTTATGCCTCAGTGATGGATGAAACCTTCGGTGCAGAGTGCGATTGGAATACACCGTTCAAAGAAGATGATGTTGCAAGATACTATGAAGTGAAGAATTTTGGAAACGCAGATGAACTGAAGGAATATCTCTATACCTACGTGGATGAAAAGCTTATTGAAGATACTTCCTTCCTCAACGATTTCATGGTGGTTGATGGCAAGTTCTGCGCTGTGCGCGGCGGAAGAGGTTATGGGTATTACGGCATTGATCCGACTTCCTTTGAAATGACCGGAGAGGATCAGGCAAAGGTTCCGTTTACATTGATGGGAGAACCGCAGGAGGGAAGCTTTGCGGTCATCGGCTTCAAGGAAACGGATGGCGCGTGGAAGGTCGTATCTGTACAACTTCCGGAAGGATTTAATTAAGTGAGTACATCTTCGCAGCTCATGAAAAAAGTAATATTGTTGCTGAACGGGAAAGCCGGAAACCGTTTCAGCCGCCGCAATGCATACCGGATCATAGAGGAACTCTATGATGAAGGATATGAAGCGCGGGTCATCCCGGTCGGGAGTGATAAAAAACTGGATCTGCCGGCATATCTGAAAGAGCGGAAAGATGATTTCGATCTCTGCGTATGTGTCGGCGGGGACGGTACGCTTCATCATACGGTTAACGGCATGATCAAGAGCGGCTGTGATCAGCCGATTTCCTATATCGCCTGCGGCACCACAAATGATTTTGCGAAATCCCTGAATCTCTCCGTAGAACATTCTTCCACGGAGAAACTGATCCGTGGCGAGCAGGTCAAACTGGATGTAGGGTTATTCAACAAAGAATACTTTACGTATGTTGCGGCTTTCGGTGCTTTGACGGATGTCAGCTACAATACGCCGCAGGAAGCTAAGAATATGCTGGGATATACAGCCTATGCCCTGAACTCATTTCAATCACTTCCCGATGGTCTGAGTTCAAGAATCAATGTGAAGATCGAAAGCGAGGAATTCAGCGAAGAAGGAACCTATATGTATGGTTCTGTCAGCAACTGCTATTCCGTTGCCGGCATTCGCACACCGATTCTGGAGAATGTATCTCTGAGTGACGGCCTCTTTGAAGTAGTGCTTATTAAAGCGCCGGACAGTCTTGCGGATCTTCTGGAAATAACAGGAACACTGCTGAGTGGAGATCTGAAAGCGAAATCCAACAGACATGTAAAAATGTTCTCTACCCGCAAGGTGACTTTTACATTCAGTGAAAAGACCGGATGGACGCTGGATGGAGAATTTGCCGGCAATGTAGAGAAGGCAACCATCTCTGTGAAAAAGCAGAAAATCAAATTGCTGAAATGATAAAACGGACCGATATAAATTGGTCCGTTTTAGTCTCTCTGGTAGATATCGCGGGTATAAACCTTCTCTTTCACATCATCAAGCGAAGAATCATAGCGGTTTGCAATAATACAGTCAGACAGCTTTTTGAAACGCTTCAGATTATTGACGACTTCACTTCCGAAGAAGGTGCTTCCGTTTTCCAATGTCGGTTCATAAATAATGATGGAAGCGCCTTTTGCCTTGATTCGTTTCATGACACCCTGAATGGAAGACTGCCGGAAGTTGTCGGAATTGGCCTTCATGGTCAGACGGTAGATTCCGACCGTGACGGTTTTTTCTTTGGCTTTGCTGTAACGGTTGTCGGTGTAACTGTAATATTCCGCTTTCTGCAATACCCGGTCGGCAATGAAGTCCTTTCGTGTGGCATTGCTCTCCACGATCGCCCGGATCAGATTCTGCGGTACATCCTGATAGTTGGCAAGAAGCTGCTTTGTATCTTTCGGAAGACAGTAGCCGCCATAACCGAAGGAGGGATTGTTGTAGTAATCACCGACTCTGGGATCGAGGCAGACACCGTGAATGATTGATGCAGTATCAAGCCCCTTTATTTCTGCATACGTATCCAGTTCATTGAAGTAGGAGACACGCAGGGCAAGATAGGTGTTTACAAACAGCTTGGTGGCTTCTGCTTCCGTGGAACCCATGAGAATTGTCTCGACCGGTCTTTTCAGCGCTCCCTGCTGAAGCAATGCGGCAAAGAGTTCTGCTTCTGTTCGGGTATTCTCGTCGCAGCCGACAATGATGCGGGAAGGATAGAGGTTGTCATACAGCGCTTTTGATTCTCTGAGAAATTCCGGAGAGAAAATGATCTTTTCATAGCGAAAGCGTTTCCGCATGGACGCGGTGAATCCGACAGGAACCGTGGATTTGATAACAATCAAAGGCTTGTTTGTCCGGCTTTCGGTACTGGAAAGAATGAGTT
>JAEEPV010000345.1 GCA_016284975.1 Solobacterium sp. | reverse complement strand
TGAGCGCATCAAAAAACCCAACCGGATCAGCTCCGATTGGGCAGGCATTACTTTAGATATTTTGGGTGTCTACTTGACAGGCCCCGGATCAAAGGGGACTCCTTCTTTTCAGTCAAAATGCAGGTGGATCAGAACAATTTCGCTTTTTGCAGGCCATTTATAGTGCCAGCCCCAGGCGGCTACACCTGAAGTCGTTACTGCGTTCAGATTTCCGTACTGCCGCCATCCATAATACATATCATTCAGTGAAGGTTCTCCCATAAAGAACGGGATATTAAAGCCATGCGTATGCCCTGCCACTGCAAGGTCAATGCCAAGCTCTGACAATTCCCTGAATTCTTTTGGCCGATGTGTGAGCATCAGAACCGGTTTTTCAGAATCGACTTGAAGAGAGCTCATCAGCTGCTGATACGTGAGTGAACTGTGCTTGGGATCATCGTGTCCGATCAGCTGCACATCTTCTCCCAGAATTGTCATCCGATCTTCCAGGGTTGTCACTCCCATCGAACGAATCGTTTTCCCGGCCCAGTCATTCGTTGAATCATCATGATTTCCATAAACATAGTAGATCCCGTATCTGGGCTGACGAATCGTCTCGAGCATCCAATTCACCAGTTCGACATCATGATCAGAAGTTGTTTCATCAAAGATATCCCCTGCCAGAAGGATCACATCCGCATTGGCAGCGTCGATCTGCTCTGCCAGTTCCGTGTACGTAAATTCCCAGTTTCCGCTGCCGGCATGGATATCTGCCACCAGAAGTACATTCAGATCCTTTTCGGCGCTCTTCTTATGGATCGTAATATCATATTCCGTTGTATTGAGAATATCGATGTTAAAGTATCCGGCGGTCGTTATCACATAGGCAGCCAGAATAAACAGGATCGAGTGTACCCGTTTGTCTGTGAGCCAGCGTTTCCCCTGTTCCGGAATCTCAGCACCACGCTTCTTCATGATGAACAGATAGAGACTGCTGATTGCCAGACGTATCGCAAACAAAATCGTCAGCAGCAGAACCATCAGATAGTAATAGGTTCCGATTCGTACGATCTCATATTTGATTCCCGCATGGTGAATCGTCTTAAATACCGTAAAAATAATCGATATGGCAAGCATTCCGGTCAGGTGCCAGAGGATCAGCACCACCCGGAACATCTTGTTTTCCCGCCAGCTTTTCGGATAGTTCAGATAGACAAATACGGTCATCGCCAGAAAAAGAAGCACGGATGCCATAAAAAAGAACCGATACATTTTTCTGCCTCCTTTTCTTCTGATTGCATCTTACAACAAAAAACACGGAAGGTACCGTGTTTCGCTTAATCGGATTCGCCCCAGGCGGGTATTTCACTGCCCTTGCGGATCAGTACGGTTTTCTGATAATCCGTCTGATTCAGGAAATGGAGTACTTCTTCTTCCTCTTCTTTCGTACATCCCGCAAGAATCTTAACATCCAGTGTTTTCTTCAGAATATCAGCCGCGATCACCAGTGCAGTAATCGAATAATGACTCCCCGAGCCAAGATACACAGATACTCCTTCCACAAGACCGTTGGTGTCTGCCAGATGTGCATAATCAACCGGATAGATCAGATTCGCAAACTCCGGATGGCATTCCCCTTTTTTGCGTGTCTTTTTAATTGTGCTGGACAGATACAGTGTGTTCAGCTTCTGCCAGAAATATGCGTTGTTTTCGTATTGTGCCATGATATCCCCTTTTACTGAGCATGGTCATTATACAAGTTTTTCAAAGGGCTGTAAACAATTTCAAAAAATGATGAAAATTATTTTCAAAGACTGCAGATCCGGACATTCGTAAACAGCAGCAGCTCTTCGATTTCATAAATACCTGTAAGATTCATGGCATGCGCAACAATCATCAGACAGCCATAGGCATCCGATGACGCAAGGTGATGTTCGAGTTCAATTTCCAGATAGGAGCACATATCATTCAGACGGTGGTGCGGAAGCTGCGGAAACAGATTCCTGCTCAATGCGACTGTATCAAAATAATGAAGGTACGGGACTGGAAGACCGCAGTTCAGACAGGCTGCCTTCAGGCATCCCATATCAAATCTGGCATTATGCGCACAGACGATGGCATCCTCAAAAAAAGGCCGGATATCGTTCAATACCGTTCTGAAATCCGGTGCATCTTCAACATCTTCCGGACGGATCCCGTGGATCTGAACATTGATCGGTGCGAACCAGCTGACATTGGACTCCGGACGGATCAGAGAATAATACGCCTCTTCCACACATCCGTCTTCCATAACAGAAATGCCAACCGCACACACCGATGCCGGATTGCCGTTGGCTGTCTCAAAATCGATGGCCGTAACTTTCATTCGCGGATATGCTCCAAAGCCATGCGGTAGATGTTCTTGATATGATCATCCGCCATGGAATAATAGACGAGCTTGCCAATCTTTCGTGAGGTAACAAGCTTTGTTTTCTTAAGACTGGCCAGCTGATGTGAAATGGCGGACTGACTCATCTGCAGCAGCGCAGCGAGATCTCCAACGCACAATTCACTGGTAAACAGCGCACTCATGATCTTCAGACGTGTACTGTCTGCGAACATTGTAAAAATCATCGACATATCGTCGTATTCATTTTCATCAACCATGCCTTTACGGCACTGTTCTACTTTTTCAGGATCTACGAGATTCATCAGCTGTCCTTTCTTCGAACCGATTTGATTTCCTTGTCCGGAGCGTACTGATTCATATAGCGTGCCACTGCTCTGCGGCTGTACATCTCAATGGATTCCGACGTTCCGTTGACCAGATTGATCAGAAGCTTATCAACTGACGGATGATATTCATACTGCCAGTTGACGATATCATCCCAATAAATGATCGTGCAGGTCTCCGCATCCCGGTGGTTATAGAGAACAAGATAATCCGGTGTAAACTGGATCAGAATCCGATCCGGCATGATCAATAATGAAAAGATCGATATGATAAACAGGATCACACCGAGTCCGGCAAATGCCGGGACAAACAGAAGCGCGATACCCGCAACTCCCATAAACATCAGTGCCAGCACCGGTTTGACATGAACCGTACGGGGCTGTACTTCCCACTGCGGCAGATTTCTTACTTTGATTGTCTGTGATCTCATCGTATCTGCATTATATCATTCCCGGGGTTGTTTGCCTTGCGCCGGGAATCGTGTACAATCATGGCGGAAGTAAAAAATACTATGAATCCTGTTACGTTTGAAGTTACACATGTCTGCACCCAGAGTGGTGCCCGCACCGGCATCCTGCATACACCTCATGGCGATGTCGAAACACCCATGTTCATGCCGGTGGGAACACAGGCTACTGTCAAGTTCCTTTCTCCGGAAGAACTGTATGACATGCATGCCGGTGTCGTGCTGGCCAATACCTATCATCTCTGGCTGCGTCCGGGCGAAGACATTGTCGCAAAGGCCGGCGGTGTACAGAAATTCATGAATTATAAAGGACCGATGTTGACAGATTCCGGCGGCTTTCAGGTCTTTTCTCTGGCAGACACCAGGAAGATTCGGGAAGAGGGTGTCACCTTCAAGAACCCGATCAACGGGGATATCCTGTTTCTTTCTCCGGAAAAGTCTATCGAAATACAGAACAAGATCGGAGCTGATATCATCATGTCCTTTGATGAATGCATCCCCTATCCGAGTGAGCGGAAGTATGTGGAAGACTCCATGATGCGTACACTTCGCTGGGCAGAGCGCGGCAAAGCCGCTCACACCCGCAGTGAGGAACAGGCGCTCTTTGGCATCGTTCAGGGCGGAGATCACGAGGATCTGCGGCATTACTGCGCGGAGAAACTGGTTGAAATGGATTTCCCTGGCTATGCGATCGGCGGAACGTCAGTGGGAGAAGACAAGGAAACCATGAAACGTATGGTTCAGATGTCAGCGGAAAAGCTGCCATATGACAAGCCGAGATATCTTATGGGCGTTGGAGCAGTGAACGATCTTCTTGAAGCAATCTCTTTGAACATCGATATGTGCGACTGTGTGCTGCCGACAAGAATTGCCCGCCACGGCACATTGATGACCAGTGAAGGACGTATCAATATTCGCAAATCGATCTATCGGGAAGACTTCACTCCGCTCGATCCGGACTGTGACTGCTACTGCTGCAGAAACTATACCAGAGCTTATCTGAATCACCTCTTCCGCTGCAATGAGGGATTCGGTACACGGCTCATGTCCATTCATAATGTCCGCTTTCTCATTCATCTGATGGAGCGGGCACGAACGGCAATCAAAGAAAACCGATATAACGATTTCAAGGCAGAAGTACTGCATTCCATGAAATTTGATGAGAGGGGATTCTGAAAAAAGGATCTCCCCTTTTTTTTCAGGGAAATCCTTCGTTGTTTGTTATTATCCTTAATCTTATGGGCAGACTTGATTTCAATCCGCTGCATTTTCCTGTTCCATCTGGATATCTACCCAGTTGGAATACATCGGTTTGATATCTTTGTTATGAAGCTTGCGGTCAATGTAGTTTTTCGTGATCGCAATGACGGTGCCGCTGCAGGAAATGACACCAATCAGGTTCGGAATCGCCATCAGTCCGTTGAAGGTATCTGAGAGATCCCATGCCAGCTGCAGATTCATCGTCGCACCGATCATAATGAATGCCACAAAGATGATCCGGAAAATAATGACGTTTTTGGTACCGAACAGATATTCAAATGCACGGGTTCCGTATTCACTCCAGCCCAGGGTTGTGCTGTAGGCAAACAGGAAGATTGCAATTGTAATAAAGACGGATCCAAATCGGCCGAATACCGTAGAGAATGCCTCGGAAACAAGCGCCGTACTGGTAGAAGTACTGATCATCGCACCCGTTTCAAGATCAACAAGACCAGTTGAGAGAATGACAAATGCGGTCAGCGAACAAATGATGATCGTATCCGCAAATACTTCAAAGATACCCCACATGCCCTGTGCAACCGGTTCTTTGACATTCGAAGCAGAGTGCACCATAACGCTTGAACCAAGACCTGCCTCATTGGAGAAGACGCCTCGCTTCATACCCCAGGTCACTGCCGTCATGACGCCATAGCCGACAATACCGCCGCCGACAGAACGCATCGCAAACGCACCGCGGATGATAGAACTGAATACCTCCGGCACCATGCCGATCTTACCGACGATAATAATCAATGCGCCGATAATATAAGCGGTTGCCATAAACGGAACCAGCAGCTCGGTGACCGATGCGATTCGCTTGATACCGCCGATAATGACAACAGCGGACAAAATCACAAGAACGATACCGACTGCAGCCTCTGAAATACCGAACGTCTTGTTTACATTTGCGGCAATGGTATTAACCTGACTCATGTTTCCGATACCGAAGGAAGCAATGACGCAGAATACCGCAAACAGAGTCGCCAGCACGGAGCCAAGCTTCTGGCATCCTTTTTTTGCGCCAAGACCGTCTCTCAGATAATACATGGCACCACCGCACCATTCATTCTTTTCATTCTTGCGCCGGTAATAGATACCAAGCACGTTTTCTGAGAAGTTTGTCATCATCCCGAAGAAGGAAACGATCCACATCCAGAAGATCGCACCCGGGCCGCCAGATACAATCGCGGCAGAAACGCCTGCGATATTACCCGTACCGACGGTTGCGGCAAGTGCTGTACATAAACTCTGGAACTGGGAAATCGAACGGTCTCCCTTTTCTGTATGTGCCGTAACAGACCGATCTGAGAACAGCGCTCCGATAGTATTCTTAAACCAGTGTCTGATATGAGTCAGCTGGAAGAATCCGGTCCGGAATGTCATCATGACGCCGGTGCCAATCAGCAGTACCAGCATTGGCACGCCCCAGACAAATCCGTTTACTGCATTATTGATGTTCTCAATAAAGTCTAGAAACCCCATAAGAAACTCCCCCTTAATAAAACTATGTAAAACTTTAGCATCGTTTGCAAATTTCTACAATTATTTTTCATGCTTTGAAAATATTTACATAAAAGAACCGTCATCCTGTCGGACAACGGTCATTTGTCACTTCACGTTTACAAGACTTCCTGCTTTGAAAAATTCGTCAAACTGATCGGCAATTTCCTTTTCCTGATCCTCACTCAGCTCAGCTCTCGGATCGGTAAGATCTTCCGGAATTCCGGTCGTCATATACACCTCTCTTCCGCCACCTATGATACGGAAGAAACTCGGTGCATAGATGCGTTTCTCTCCGACTTCGATCTCCGTATCATTATCTGACAGTGTATAGGGCGTAAGCACTTCATCAAAGCACTTCAGCAGTTCCTGATAGCCTTCTGTCCCTTCTGACACCAGTACAGGCTTTCCATCCTGCAGTTCATATTTGTCCCGAAGGATCTCACTGCCATCCTCATCCCAGATCGGCAGATACAGCACTTCATTCGCACTGTACTTAATCGCTTTCTCCGCTGCTGTTTCAATTACTGCACGGCACCACGGGCACATTTCATCACCAATATACAGATAGAAATTCAGTCCGTTTTTCAGCATATCCTGAACGGTCTCAAGATCGGTTTCCACAAAGGGATGATTTTTCGGCAGATGAATCGTACGATGAATTTTTCCGGAAGCATTTGTTTTCCCGTTCAATGCCTCATAAGCTTCCTTGAAATTGGCTGTCGCAATCGCAAAACTATCTTCCTCACAGACATCAAATGCATCACATCCCTGTGTTGTATTGCCGCTTTCCTGCTTCGGTGCATCTGCTTTACATCCAATCAGCAGCACAGCCGCAAAGACTATCAATAACTTCTTCATAACAACTATTCTCCAAACAGTAATGATTGTACTAAAGGGTGCCGTCTATTTCTATATTTATGAGTCAATAAGTCAGGTATGGATTGCCTTTTTCTTAAATGGACAATATATATTTCATGCCGGTCCGTATTGTATTTCCATTTGTAGAAGCTTCAGTCAGAACGGTTCATAATACAGAAGCTTTCCGGACAGAGAAATAGTAATTGAAGTAAAATCTTAAAAAATTTCTAAAAAAGCTCTTGCAAGGGGATTGGAAGTGGGGTAATATAATCAAGCACTGCAAAAGATGGTTCCTTAGCTCAGTTGGTAGAGCAACTGACTCTTAATCAGTGGGTCGAGGGTTCGAGTCCCTCAGGAACCACCATTCTCTTGCAAGCCTCACCTGAGCAATCAGGTGTGTAAATATATTGGCAATCTCGTCTGCAGCGCAGACGTGTAATATATAACTGCCAATCGCACTCAGATCGCTGAGTGTGTACATATATAGCTGATTCCCGCATGGTTATGCGGTTTTTTTATGCTTTACAGGACGGACGATTAAAGCATTTCTCTGCCATTCGTCTCTGCTTTTATGCCTGACATTTCTTCTTCATTGGTAATGATTCACTCCAAGCGAGCGATTTCTTATTCATATTCTGTGGAGAGTATTTATCACGAAAAATAGGCAAAAATAGCTGGTATCTCAAAAAATTGTTGTCAAATTGTTGTCAAAAAGGCTATTTCAGCGAAATTGATTGTTGTCAAAACTCAGCTCATTCCACAAAATCAGCAGGCACTTCTCACTTCCTGCTGTACTGCTTTACTTTTTTTTAATCCGTGGCGCAGAGAACCGAAGATGGCCGTTTATGTATTTTCTGTTCTCTTCCATCTGTTCCTCAATGATTACCTGACCTTCTGGCTTATCCAACACAAGCATCCTGACAAAATCCATAACAGCAGACCTGTCATCTTCTGTTAAATATTCCAAATTCGTTTTTAAATACTGAATAAACGTCCTGTCATTTTTCAGACTGTCTTGCTTCCCTCTTTCATATATGGAAAGTTCTTCGCCAGCAGGAATATAATCCTTTGAAATATGATTCAATCGGAACTCTTTTCCATAATCAGTTTCTTTGATTGTATAAGAATCTCCACCATTAAATCTGAGGTAATATGGATCCACTTTCAACGCTTCCGCCATTCGAACAAGAATCGTGTCATCCT
>JAEEPV010000344.1 GCA_016284975.1 Solobacterium sp. | reverse complement strand
TCTCCGATATCCATGGAATTTCCGACTTCCAGCACTGGTCTTTGTTCCCCCTGGCTGGCATATACTGCAGCCGCCAGCTTCGGATTGCGGAAGCTGTCGAGTACACCGTGGTAGCAGATCCGATCACCGCTGCCGAAGTCCTTATGGGTCGGATAGTCAAACATCACCCACTGAATCACGCCGGTATGCGTGCCGTCTGCCTTTGCCTGGTTCATGACCCGGGCATGGCGCAGTGCCTGTTCCTGACGATGTTTCCAGGAGTCATATGGTTTGGTCGGATACATATGGCCGTTTGCTTCACTGATCAGCAGCGGCTTCTTCATATCCGTCGTAACATCCTTTTTGGGTTTTGCCCCGGGCGTCGTACCGTTGTGGGAGAAATCATTAAAGGCATATACATCCTCGAGCAGATGACTCTTCTCAAGATACCGGACACCGCTCGTAAAGCGGCTTGAATCGAGTTCTCTTGCGGCGGCATTGGTGCGGGTATACAGTTCATCGTCATCGAGACTTTCATTGACCCGTACACCCCATAAGATGATTGACGGATGGTTGCGGTATTCCATCACCATTTCACGGACATTCTGTACACACTGATCTCTCCAGAATTCCTCTTTGGAAAGATGCTGCCAGCCAGGAATCTCCGTGAATACCAGAATGCCGCGGCGGTCACATTCCTCGATAAAGTAATGGCTCTGCGGATAATGGCTTGTCCGTACGGTATTGACACACAGTTCTTCATCCAGGATCCGGGCGTCTTCCCGCTGAAGCGATTCCGTTGCCGCATAGCCGATGTAAGGAAAGCTCTGGTGCCGGTTCAGCCCGCGCAGGAAGACCGGTTTTCCATTGATCAGAATTTCGTCTTCCGTAAGGGATACGGTACGGAAGCCAAACTGTACCGTCTTTTCATCCATGATCTCTTCCTCGCGGATGATTCGGGCAGTTGCTTTATACAGAGTGCCTTTTCCGACTTCCCATGGAATCGCATCCGCAACTTCAATCGGTACCGGTCCGGTTTCCGCTTTGCAGGAAACTTCTTTAAGCTTCGTACCGGCTTCATCCGAAACCGTGAGGGTCAGTCGTTCATTCTGAAGTTCACCATCCAGTTCAATATGCGCAATTGCATGGGTCAGATCCGGTGTTTCGATAAACATATCTTTTACATAGGTACTGCCGCGCACATCCAGCCATACATCACGGTAGAGACCTCCGAAGGTCAGATAGTCGATCACGAATCCAAACGGCGGGATCTGTCTGTTTTCGGTTGTATCAAGCTTTACGGCAATTCGATTGGTTTCTCCGTATCTTACTTCATCTGTAATTTCATAACGGAACGCCGTATAGCCGTTGTAATGTGTGCCAAGCGCTTTCCCGTTGATATAGACGGTAGCGATATGCGCCGCCGCATCAAACTGCAGAAACAGCCGTTTCCCCTTCATGGACTTCTCGATCTTCAGATCTCTGCGGTAACCGCAGATCATCTGATAATCCTCTGGATCAATATAGTGAAGCGGGAGAAGTCTGCTGGTATGCGGAATACGGACAGCCTGTGCGTTTCCGCTTCCGTTCAGAAATTCTTCACTCCAGGTTTCTGTAAATTCCCAGTCATTATTGAGCCGAATCATTCCATACTCCTTTCATCAGTATTTCTACCATGTATTCAAGTGCTTCCTGATAGGTGATCCCATCACGTTTCAACTCATCCGAATAAAGAAACCGGTCAATGGATGCGGTCACGATATGTTTCAATACCGGCAGTGAAACAGAATTGACCCTGCCGGATCGGATCCCTTCTTCCAGAAGCGCAAAGATGGGTTCCCATTCACTGCCGAGGTTCATCGCGATTTCTGCGGCGACCGTCGGGTATTTACTTCCGATTCCCGATAACTGACGAAAGTCCAGGGTTTTATAATTTTCCGGCATTTCGATCAGTACTTTCGCAATCTTTTCCTTCATAGGCAGATTCGAATCGAGAACCTTTTGTTTGCATTCCTGAATGGCCGCAAACCCGGTTTTGACCAGATCCATAAGCAGATCTTCCTTCGACTGATAATATTTATAAATAGTCTTCTTGGCGACATGCATCTGCTTTGCGACGTCTTCCATCGTAAATTTGAGACCTTTTTCACGAAACAGGTCTGTTGAGGCTTCTCTAATCTGTTCCTGTAATTCCATAGTCACCTTCTTGGAAACTCGTTTTTCAATTCCAGTTTCCATTCTAGTAGAATGAAAGCGTTTACGCAATAGGATTTTCTTAAAAAAACTTATTCTCCCTGCCCAAAAAGAAAACCCGCTGTAATACAGCAGGTCATTCCTTATTCTTCCGTATTGTCGTTTTTGTGGATCTCATCGATGATCGTATCGATATGACGGGCATTTTCTTCCGCCTTATCGATCTCGAAGATCAGATCCGGACATCTGCGGATATCCAGCCGCTGCGATAGTTCGCTGCGGATGAATCCCTTTGCCCTCTCCAGTGCCGCCAGTGCTTCCTTTCGGTTTGTAGCACCGATAAAGCTGACATAGACTTTGGCAAAGCTGTGATCATTGGTCACTTTCACATCCGTGATTGTAACGAATCCGACATTGGGATCCTTTACATCAAACTGCAGGATCTCCATGAGATTCTTGCGGATGATTCCTTCGAGCCGTTTCTGTTTGATGCTGGCCATACTTAAGCCTCCGCAGGCACTTCCTGTTCCTGGTATGCCTCAATCGTATCGCCGACTTTAATATCGTTGTAGTTCTCAATCGTAATACCGCATTCATAACCGGAATTCACTTCCTTGGCGTCATCCTTGAAGCGTTTGAGAGAACCAAGCTTGCCGGTATAAATCACAATACCGTCACGGATCAGACGTACGCCGCAGTGTGCTGCGAGCTTTCCGTCCGTAACCATACAGCCCCCGATCGTACCGATCTTGGAAACTTTATAGGTTTCACGGACTTCGGCCTGGCCGATCACGACTTCGGTATAGACCGGATCCAGCATGCCCTTCATGGCATTTTCCATCTCTTCCGTTGCTTTATAAATAATGTTATGCAGACGGATCTCAACACCGGCGTCTTCTGCCTTCTTACGGATATCCGCATTCGGGCGGACGTTGAATCCGATGATCATCGCCTTGGATGCATCTGCAAGCATGATATCACCGTCATTGATGGCACCAGCTGTTGAATGGATGACATTGACCTTAACGCCTTCCACTTCCAGTTTTTCAAGTGAAGAGCGAACTGCTTCAGCGCTTCCCTGAACGTCAGCCTTGACGATGACCGGAATTTCCTTGATCTCGCCTTCTGCGATCTCACGGGAGAGATCTTCCAGCGATACGGCACTGGTCTTACGGCGCTGCTGGTCGATCTTACGACGCTTTCTGCGGTCCGCAAGTGCACGTGCCTCTTTCTCATCTTCAAATGCCTTGAAGAGATCACCTGCTTCCGGAACATCGTTGAGACCGATGATCTCAACCGGAGAAGCAGGTCCGGCTGTTTTCAGTTCCACACCGTCTTCATCCGTCATCTTACGGACCTTGCCGAAGCAGGTGCCGACAACGACCGGCTGTCCCTGTTCCAATGTACCGTTCTGTACCAGCAGAGTCGCGACCGGTCCGCGTCCTTTGTCGAGTTTTGCCTCGATAACGGTGCCGACCGCCATGCGGTTGGGATCTGCCTTGAGTTCCTTGACATCGGCAACGGTAATGATCGTTTCAAGCAGATCATTGATACCGTCACCCTTCTTGGCACTGGTGGAAACGAAGATGGTATCGCCGCCCCATTCTTCCGGCATGATGCCGAGTTCTGCCATCTCGTTCTTGACCCGATCCGGATTCGCATCGGGTTTATCCATCTTGTTTACCGCTACGATCATCGGTACATCGGCAGCTTTTGCGTGGTCAATCGCTTCCTTGGTCTGCGGCATGACACCGTCATCCGCTGCGACTACGATTACGGCGATATCCGTTACGCCTGCACCGCGGGCACGCATGGCCGTGAAGGCTTCGTGTCCCGGTGTATCGAGGAAGGTGATCTTTCTGCCGTTGATCGATACCTGATACGCACCGATCGCCTGGGTGATGCCCCCGGCTTCACCGGCTGCCACTTTTGTCGATCGGATCGCATCAAGCAGTGTCGTTTTACCATGGTCGACATGTCCCATGATCGTAACGATCGGAGGCCGCTCTACAAGAGCAGACGGATCGGAAGGAACATCCTCATCTTCCAGACTGTCTTCTTCCCGTGCCTTGACCTTGGTCGGTTCAATTTCATATTCCAGACATACGAGCTCGACCATGTCATCATCGAGCGCCGTATTGATGGTAACCATCTTTCCCTGCATGAACAGAACTTTAATCAGATCACTGGCATTGCGGCCGCACTTCTTGGCTAACTCACCAAGCGTAATCCCGTCACTGTAAGTGATCTCATGAATGTCCGGTCCTTTCCGGGTAAACGGAGTGGT
>JAEEPV010000343.1 GCA_016284975.1 Solobacterium sp. | reverse complement strand
TCTTGGAGATGCGTCTCATCTTCGTCAGGTGCTGCTCAGTATCCTGGATAATGCGGTGAAGTATACCGAGGCACCGGGAACCGTGACGTTTGCGGTTACCTGCGAACCGTCCGATACCGATACTGTGAAGTTCTCCTTCCGGATCGAAGATACCGGCATTGGCATGTCGGAAGAGTTTCTGCCGAAACTGTTTGATGTCTTTGCACGGGAAGATACCAGTACAACAAACAAATACAGCGGCAGCGGTCTGAGCCTTGTGGTGGCCAAAAACATGGTCAATCAGATGAACGGAACGATCACGGTTGAAAGTGAAAAAGGGAAAGGCTCTGTCTTTACGGTAACGGTACCGCTGAAGCGGTTTGAAACAGCCGGACCGGCGGACGAAAAACAGGAAGGCGTTCTTGCCGGACACCGGGTATTGATCGTGGAAGACATTCTCGAAATTGCAGAGATCGTGGCAGATCTTCTGAGTCTTGAAGAAGTCGAGACCGAACACGCCGAAAACGGACAGATTGCTCTGGAGATGTTTGAACAGTCTCCCGAAAATTATTATGATGCGATCCTTATGGATCTGCGCATGCCGGTGATGGATGGTCTTGAGGCAACCAGACGCATTCGTGCACTGGACCGGGATGACGCAAAGAAAATACCGATCATTGCGCTGACCGCCAATGCCTTTGACAGCGATATCAGGCAGTCATTTGATGCCGGAATGAACGCTCATATGGCAAAACCGACAGATGCGGATCTGCTGTATGCAGAACTGAGGAAGGTGTTCTGAGCGAATCAGCCGGGAAAGGACATACTACAGAATGTTTGAGTCGAAAGAAATAAGAGGCAGCCAGCTGGTGCTGGTTGTCGATGACCACGAGATCAATCGGGATATTCTGGGCGGAATTCTGGAAGATTACTATGATGTGATCTATGCGGAAAACGGCCGGGAAGCACTGGAACAGATCCGGGCGCATATTAATGATCTGGCACTTGTTCTGCTGGATCTGATTATGCCGGAAATGAACGGGTTCGAAGTGCTCAGATACGTAAGAAACGATGAACAGATGCGTAAGATTCCGTTTATCGTACTGACGGCGGAAAAATCCGCAGAACTGGAAGCGCTGGAACTGGGTGCGGTGGATTTCATCACCAAGCCGATCGATATGCATGAAGTGATCATTGCAAGGGTCAGCCGGATCATTGAACTGAGTGACGGCAAGAAGCTGATCCAGGCGGCAGAACGTGACAAGCTGACTGGTCTATATACAAAGAACTTCTTTTTCGAATATATCAACCGGATCCTCAAGATTCACGGGGATGAACTGTACGATGCGGTCGTACTGAATATTGAACAGTTCCATATGGTCAATGCCCTGCATGGCCGGGAATTCGGAGATAAGGTACTGACTGGTCTTGCAAATGCGATCCGGCAGTTTCTTGCGGAGACAAAGGGCGTTGCCAGCCGGATTGAATCTGACCGTTTCTATATCTACTGCCATCAGCAGGAAGACTACCACGCACTTCTGAACCGGTTTCAGGAAGCGGTAAATGCGATCGCCGGCAATACCGGTGTCCATATCCGGATGGGTGTGAAGACGTGGGAAGAACAGGAAGATCCGTTTGTCATGTTTGACAATGCGGTGACCGCATGCAATAAAGTGCGCGGGGACTTCCAGAACCCGTTAATGATCTATGATGAAAACATGCGAATCAAAGAGATTCGTGATCAGGAACTGCTCAGTGATCTGGATCGGGCGATCGAAGAACATCAGTTTCAGGTATACTATCAGCCGAAATACGATATTCGGCAGAGCCCTCCGAAGCTTGCCAGCGCGGAAGCTCTGATCCGCTGGAACCATCCGAAACTGGGTATGATCTCTCCGGGAGACTTCATTCCGCTGTTTGAACGAAATGGTCTGATCACCAGGGTCGACCATTATGTATGGGAGCTGGCAGCACGCCAGATTGCAGAATGGCGGGATCAGTTTGGCATCGAACTGCCGATCTCCGTAAATCTGTCCCGCGCGGATGTCTTTGACCCGGAACTGATCAACCGTCTGGTCAGACTGGTAGCGGATAACCATTTGAAAGAAAAAAGCCTGAAGCTGGAAGTTACGGAGACTGCGTATACCGACAACGCAAGGGAGCTGCTGGATGTGATCGACAAACTGCGCAGCAGCGGCTTCGAGATTGAAATGGATGATTTCGGAAGCGGGTATTCATCGTTGAACATGTTGTCGGATATGCCGATCGATGTTCTGAAGATGGACATGAAGTTTGTCCGGAATATTGAAGAAAACAAGACCGATCTCAAGCTCGTAGAGCTGATTCTGGATATCGCCGGCTATCTGCAGCTAACAGTGGTGGCAGAAGGCGTTGAAAAAGAAGGTCAGCTGCAGCTGCTGAAAGATGCCGGATGTGATCTGGTGCAGGGTTATTACTTCTCAAAACCGGTTCCTGCGGATGAATTTCAGGAACTGATTAAAACAGAAATTGAAAACGAAAGGAGCAGACAAGTATGACAATTGAGGAACTTTATGAACAGATCGGAGGAGATTATGAACAGGCGAAGCGGGTCCTCCGTATGGATAAGCTGATCGACAAGCATATCCGGAAACTGGCAACGAACGGAATCATTGAAGCGCTGATCGCTGCGGGAGATGCGCTGGATCCGACAGCGATGTTCGAAGCTGCCCATGCGGTAAAGGGATACTGCGCAAATCTCGGATTAACCAGGATTGCCGATCTTGCGTCAGAGCTGTCTGAGGAATACCGTCCCGGCAATCCCCGGAAGATGAGCGATGAAGAAGTACGGGAAAAGCTGGACGAGGTCAGAGAATGTTACCGCAGGGCGGTAGAAGGCGTCGAACAGTACGAAAGCGCTCTGAATTAATCAAACGCTGTTATTACGTCCAACCGTATCAATACAAACCGTAAACGCAAAGCGCTGCCGGTGGGCTGCGCCTTCTGATTCGCTGTTTTCTGTATGCAGGAAACGGATGGACGTTATCTGCCATCCGGAGGAATCGAAGGGCATCACGGTTCGGCAGGCTTTTTTGTGTCTTCCGCTGTCAGGGATTCACAAGTGCCGTCCGGTTGGATAAAACGGAACAGCAGCGGAGGGAACCATTGCAGGAATCCTTCGGGTAATTACAGGGGATGGGTGCCATCCCCTTTTAAAAGACGCAGTGTCTGAAAGGGCCTTTCACAGGGGCTCTGCGTGCTATAATCACGATATGGAAAAGGGGAAATTCATTACATTTGAAGGACCGGACGGAAGCGGAAAGACAACGGTTTCCAAAGCGGTAAGTGAGCGCCTGCAGAAGATGGGATATCCGGTTCGCTATACAAGAGAACCGGGCGGATCGGCCATTGCGGAATCGATCCGGGATATTATTCTCGATCCGAAGAATACGGCAATGGATGCACGGTGTGAAGCGCTGCTTTATGCGGCCAGCCGCCGCCAGCATCTCACAGAGATCATCCTGCCGTGTATGGAAGCGGGTACTCATGTCATCTGCGACCGCTTTGTCGACAGCTCGATCGCCTACCAGGGCTATGCCCGCGGGATCGGCGCAGAAGAGGTGCTTTCGATCAACCGGTTTGCGATCGATAACGTGATGCCGGAAAAGACAATCTTTCTCGATCTTCCCTCAGAACTGGGACTGCAGCGGATTCACTCCAATCACCGGACTGCAGACCGTATGGATCAGGAAAGCATCGCATTTCATAATGCGGTTTATCAGGGATATCAGAAGGTGCTTGAGAAGGATCGTGACCGCATGATCGTGATCGACGCATCGCAGCCGGTCGAAACCGTGATCGAACAGGCATTTCAGGCAGTGAAAGGAATACTGGATGGCAGGTAAAGTCAAACTGACAGCCAAAGACAAGGAAGCGATTGCCCGGGAAAAGGAACGGGATGAGGCAGATCTTGAAGAACAGCAGCGACGCCTGGAATTCTATCAGCTGTTTCAGTCTTCTCCGGTGTTTGCACAGCTGGATGCGGCACTGAAACAGGATAAGGTATTCCATGCCTATCTGTTTCATGGACCAAGAGGGTCCCTGAAAGAAGAAGCGGCACAGCTGTTTGCGGCCAGTATCATGACCGGCTCCAAAGGGCTGTTGAAGGAATCGGAAGCGGATGAAGAGACAAAGACTGCGGTTTCCCAGATCTATCGCGGAGATCACAGTGATTTTATATTTTTAAATGGCGGACGAAAGGAAGCGATCAAAAAGGAAGAGGTGGATGAAATTCAGCACCGGTTTTCCATGACGGCTTCTGCCGCACTTGGCCGCAAGGTCTATCTGATCTCGCATGCGGAGAATTCCAGTATCGGGGCAATGAACGGACTTCTGAAGTTTCTGGAAGAACCGGCAGACAATGTTTATGCGATTCTGACCGCAGACAATCCCGAACGGATCCTTCCGACGATCCGTTCCCGGTGTATGCTGGTGCCGTTTCAGCCCCTGGGCAAAGAGGTACGGAAGGAACTGTGCATCCGGGAAGGACTGGACGGGGAAGATGTCCGGTTTATTTCCAATCTTGCGTTCAGTGTCCGGGAAATTGCGGAGATCGCATCCGGAAGAAGCTATCAGACCGCAAAGAAGATGCTGAAACAGTATCTGAATGTGGAAGGGAGCCGGGATCTGCTGTTTGTGGATTATGAGTACCGCTACCGCTCCAAGGCAGACAGGGAAGCCGGGGAGGGCATCCGGTACAAAGACGCCAGAGATGAGAATCTGGATACCCTGAACATGTTTTTCAGCCTGCTGGTCATGACGTATCGGGACGCACTTAAAAATGACGCAATGGAGCCGGCATGGTATCATAAAGCAGTAAATCAACTGCGCAGTGACGCGGATTTTATTCGTGTGTGCACAGAATGTATGAATATCGCGGCCAATGCCAGAGACCGCGTAAATCGGAACAATGACCTCAGCTTGTTGTTTGCTCAGGCCTTTGCTCAACTGGAGGAAGTTTCAAATGATAGATAAATCGCTGACGGGTCATACAGATTCATCCTCCAGCCCGAGACATTATGCATATGCCGTCGCAGTGCGCTTCCACAACAGCGGACGCTCCTATACCTT
>JAEEPV010000342.1 GCA_016284975.1 Solobacterium sp. | reverse complement strand
GACGCTCCGTATTTATGATCCGTTCCGCCGTTTCATAACCGGTCGGAAGCGGATTCAGCGTGCTTCGATCCAGACACTCTTCCATTCCAAGCATTTGAAGAACATTCATCAGCCGCATTGGCTGATCAAGATCTGTAGCACCCGGTTTACGATACGCATAAACCGGCTTGTGAAACAGAATTGAGAATGCAAGGGCATGGAAGGAATCGGTCAGTATCGCTTCCGCTCCATAGACAAGACGAAGGAATTCCAACGGTCCCGCATCTTCAGCAGTCATGTTTTCATTTGCCTGTTCATAAGGAAGAAAGATCATTTCATATCCGTTTCGGGTATACTGCTCTGCCACCGCTTTAGCCGCATCGCTCAACGGATTAAGAAAATACGCCAGACAGTATTTTCCGGAATGAGGCATTAACGAAAATTCCTCGATCCAGTTTTCCTTCGTAAGCAGAAATACCGGATCCAGGAGAACCTCTGCTTCCCTGCCGGTGAGGTCACGTATCAGCTGTCGGCCGGATTCCTCCCGTACCGAGAGATATGGGATCTCACGGATCCACCGCTTCATGATCTGTTCATTCCAGGGAGGGATTGATCCGTTTCCCAAGCTTGGCGCAAAAGCGATTCGTTTATACCTTGGCGCAAAGCGAAGGTAATTCAGCGGATCCACGTAGGATGCCTTCGTGTTCCATATCTGATCACTGCCGCAGAAAAAACCTGCATAGTGCGGAAGGCGTGCACGCTTTCGGAGTTCCTTCCAGCTTACGGTTTCCGGGCGCAGGGTGCTTACATAGAATTCATGAAACAGAGAAATGGTCCGCTTTGAGCGATGGAGCGGAGTACCTGGTCGTATGATTTGATCCCGCTGATGGAGAAACGAACGGATACGCATGATGAAAATCTTTCCTCTTCGCGCATCGCGGTCAGGTATCATACTGCCGGAAAGCCGATAGACCTCGGCAGTATAGCCAAGCTGTTCAAGTTTGCGTTTCAGGGCATACGCCTGCAGGGCCGAGCCATAGTTGAATCCGGTGCTCATGGTGCAGATCCCAACGTGTTGTTTCGTTTCCTTCATGGCTTTATGGTATTCCGCTTATAAACAGTTTGTACAGCGTCCTTTGCCCTGCTGCCTGGATAATCAACAGGACTTTCCGGACAGAACCTGGCTGATAGGATAGTTGCTGATTGTGTTTGGCACTATAATGAATCTGTTGAATTATGGGAAGGTATATGATGAATCTGCTTATCAGAAGAAAAGAAGGTATGTCAGACAGATGGAAACGGGCTGCCGTGGCAGCTGCAGCACTATTCATTTCCGGGTGTTATACATCGGAACCTGCGGTTCAGCCTCCTGTCCAGCAGTATGAGAAACTGGAGGCAACCGTTACGGAGATTGATCAGTTTGGAGATGCCGTACTGGATATCCGTGATCTGAATCTGGATTATGGGGACAGTGTGAATGTTGAATTTTCCGGAGGATATACCGGGAAGGCGGTTCCGGTATATCCGGAATTTTACGGAAATCGCGGCGACAGTGTGGTAACGGATTATTTCAAAGATTATATCGTTGTCGCCGGAATTGGCTTCGATTTTGCGTCTGTAACCGGAATCGAAGCCGGAGAGACAGTTGTTATCAGTCTGGATGAACCGGAAAAGTACAAGGAGCTGTTTGAAGCTTATAGCATTGATCCCAACTGGGAACAGCGTCCCGGTCAGACGGTTGAGGAATATCTGAATGTACGCAGTCCATCAGCAGGTACAATGAAAAAAGGAATCCTGTACCGCGGAGCTTCTCCGTTCAGTGAAATGCATCAGCGTATAGACGAGATGGAAGAATATCTCAAACAGCATGGAATCCGGACGATTGTTTCTCTTTCGGAAGAGTCAGAGGAAGAACTTAAAACCAAAGAATTTCCGGAATACTCAAAACAGCTGGTTCAGGAGGGAAACGTCATCGTTATTCCGATGGGAATTGATTACCGGGAACCGAAAGTAATGAAGCAGATCGGAATCGGTCTGAACCGCATGTCGGAAAAAGAAGGGCCGTATCTGATTCAGTGCAGCTACGGAAGAGACCGGACCGGTGTCATCTGCGCACTCCTGGAAGCTCTTTGTGAAGCATCCGCACAGGAAATCATTGATGATTATATGATCAGCTACAAAAACCTGCATGAAATTCCGATGGATTCGGAATCAACCCAGTATCAGCTGTATTACACCCGTATGATGGAAAGTCTCGGCCAGGTCGGATTCCCCAGTGAGGGGTTTGAAAATGCGGATCTGGAGCAGATTGCGCGGACCTATCTTTCAGAATGCGGAATGAGTGAGACAGAAATTGACCGTCTGAAAGCAGTTCTGGAAGGAAAGAAGTCAGACCAGTAATCCCCGGCAGGTTCATATTCCGGATTACCATCTTTTTACAGATTAACAGCCTGCAGAAACAAATGCCTGTGAAGCCGCATTGCGATGCGATGAAGCGGGCATTTTTCAATCCAGTCAGCAGATTGATAACAGAGGATGGAGTTAATACGATCCAGTACCGGAAGAAATTCTGTAAATGCCGCAGAAAAAAAGAGGTCTTCTTACAAACCTCTTCCCTTAACCACTACTTCTCTGCCAGCGTTTTTCCGGCGTTCCGTACTACTTCAAGCAGAGCATCTTTGTTGCTGGCGAGCTTTTTTGCTTCATAGGCAAGTGCCATTGACGCAAGCTTCTGGGCAGTTTCAATCGTCTGTTTCTTATGATTCTTTACATAGTAGTATGCCCCGACTCCAAGTCCTGCAACAACCCCTGTCAAAACTACGGTACGGATTGCTTTCTTCGCAAATACCTTTCTGGAGCAGTTCTTGCAGTACTTGCCAAGATGATGCGGCGGAAGCTTTTCCCCGCAAATCGGACAGTAATTATATTTCATATATTCTCCCTTCAACTGTGATCATCTGAATAAATGATAATGCATTTCCCCTTGCTTGTGAGATTAAAAAAAGTCATGTACCGAAATTGATACATGACTCTTCGAATATTGCTTATACCAGTTCGATGGTAGCCATCGGAGCTGCGTCACCGCGGCGAACACCTGTCTTTGTGACACGTGTGTAACCACCGTTGCGGTCAGCATACTTCGGTGCAACTTCGTCGAACAGCTTCTGCAGAACAGTCTGGCATGTCTTTTCATCCGCATATACATCACGAACGAATGCTGCAGCCTGTCTGCGAGCAGCGAGATCACCCTTTTTTCCGAGTGTGATCAGTTCGTCAACAACAGAACGCATGTCCATTGCCTTGGCATATGTTGTCTCAACTTTTCCATACATGATTACGGAAGTAGCGAGGTTTCTCAGCATAGCCTTGCGGTGATCCGCAGTTCTGCCGAATTTACGATTCCACATGTTGTATTCCTCCTGTTTATTCGAAGGACCGGAAGCCCATACCAAGTTCAATGAGCTTGTCCTTTACCTCTTTCAAGGATTTCTTTCCGAGGTTACGGACTCTCATCATCTCATCCTCGGTTTTCTGAGTCAGTTCGTCGACGGTCTGAATGCCAGCGCGCTTGAGGCAGTTGTAGGAACGAACGGAGAGATCAAGATCCTCGATCATCAGCTGCTGTCCCTTGTTCGGTGTTTCTGCGCTTCCTTCATTGATGACATTCTCCATGGAGAGAACTTCTTCATTGATTCCGGCAATGATGTCCAGATGATCAATCAGAATCCGTGCCGCTGTTGCCAGCGCCTTCTGCGGATTAATGGATCCGTCTGTCCACACTTCCATGGTCAGTTCATCATACTTGGTATCCTGGCCGACACGGGTCGGTTCTACCGCATATGCAACCTTGGTAACCGGTGTGTAAATCGAATCTGTGAAAACAGTGCCGATTCCCTGTGAACTTCCCTGATTGTTGTGTTTGTTCACATCGCTTCCGACATAACCGCGGCCGTTCTTTGCCTTGAGTTCCATCTCCAGAGAAGCGCCCTTTTCCAGATGCGCAATCTCAAGATCCTTGTTCAGAACCTCAACGCCGGTCGGGCAGATGATATCCCCTGCTGTGACAGTGCACGGTCCCTTTGCGGAAATCTGCAGGTTGTAAACATCATCATCGTCGATTTTCATGATCAGCTGCTTCAGCTGCAGAATGATCATGGATACATCTTCACGAACTCCCGGGATTGTTGTGAACTCATGATATACTCCATCGACCTTGATGGAGAAAATGGCAGCTCCCGGAAGGGAAGACAGCAGGACTCTGCGCAGCGCATTCCCGATTGTTGTTCCAAATCCTCTCTCGAGCGGAGAAAGGACAAACTTTCCATAGTTCTCAGATTCTACGTATTCTGCTACTTCAAACTCGGCGCGTTCAAACTTCTGCATCAGTCATCCTCCATTGTTAAATTAACCACGCGGCCTCTTCGGCGGACGGCATCCGTTATGAGGGATCGGAGTAACATCATTAATAGCAGTGATGTCAAGTCCTGCTACGGAAAGAGCTCTTACAGCTGCTTCACGTCCGGGACCCGGACCCTTAACATTAACTTCTACAGTCTTCAGACCCTGCTGTACAGCAGCCTTACCGGCAGCTTCAGCGCAGAGCTGTGCAACGTACGGAGTGCTCTTGCGGCTGCCCTTGTATCCAAGTGCACCTGCGGAGCTCCAGGAAATAACATTTCCGTTTTCATCAGCGATGGAAACGATTGTGTTATTGAAAGTGGAATGGATGTGTGCAACACCCTTCACTATATTGCGTTTGATCTTCTTTTTACGGCCGGCGGTTTTCGCGGTCTTTTTTGTAGTCTTAGCCATTGATTATTCCGACCTCCTTACTTCTTCTTATTCGCGACAGTACGACGCGGTCCTTTACGTGTACGGGCATTCGTACGGGTGCGCTGGCCTCTGACAGGGAGGCTCCGGCGATGACGCATACCTCTGTAGCATCCGATTTCCATCAGACGCTTAACATTCAGCGCGCGCTCACGGCGCAGATCACCTTCCGTCTTGATCTCATCGATCTTCTGACGGATCGCATTTTCCTGCTCGGTGGTCAGATCCTTTGTACGGATATCCTCACTGATTCCGCACTCTTTGAGGATCTTGGAAGCGGTCGATGCACCGATTCCATAAATATAGGTAAGGGATATTACGATACGTTTGTTATTCGGAATATCCACACCAGCAAAACGTGCCATATGTGCTTTTCTCCTCCTGATTAACCCTGTCTCTGCTTATGCTTAGGGTTTTCGCAGATGACCATTACAACGCCCTTGCGCTTGATCACTCTGCACTTGTCGCAAATAGGTTTAACTGACGGTCTTACTTTCATGATAAGTGCCCTCCTTGTGTTACTTGTGTCGATAAGTAATTCGCCCACGTGTCAAGTCGTAGGGTGAAATTTCAACGGTGACCCGGTCTCCCGGTAAAATGCGAATGTAATTCATACGGATTTTACCAGCAACGTGGGCTCGGATCTCCATCCCATTTTGAAGTTTCACCTTAAAGTTAGCGTTAGGAAGTGTTTCTTCAACAACTCCGTCCATTTCAATGACGTCCTGTTTTCCCATTAAGTCTCTCTTTCTCAATAATCAGTGCCTGGTGCGGGCACGACGTATATCATACCCGCACCGGTACTGCTACGCAACCTTTCCTAATGCCTCTTTCACCTGCGCAAATGTTGAATTTGCATTTTTCGAAGCATCGATGTGATTGACGACACCTTTCGGTTCGAAGTATTCGATGATTGGCGCAGTCTTTGCGTCATACTCGTCCATGCGTACCTTCAGCTGTTCAACAGTATCATCCTTGCGCTGCTGCAGTTCACTGCCACACTCGTCGCAGATGCCTTCTGTCCGGCTGGGTTTATTGCGCACGTGATAGATTGCACCGCACTTCGGACAGATACGTCTGCCGGTGATGCGGTCAACCAGAGTGTCGAACCCGACCTCGAGAGCCAGAACTGACTCCACCGGTTTCCCGATACGGTCAGCCATCGCTTCAAACGCCTGGGCCTGAACCAGCGTACGGGGGAACCCGTCAAGAAGGTAACCCTTCTGACAGTCCGGTTCCAGCAGCCGTTTCTCAACCATCGCGTTGATCAGCTCATCCGGTACCAGCTTGCCGGAATTCATATATTCCTTTGCCTGCTGTCCGAGTTCTGTGTTGTTACGTACGTTCTCTCTGAGCATATCTCCGGTAGAGATATGCGGAATGTCATACTCTTTGATGATCAGATCAGACATAGTGCCCTTGCCGGCTCCGGCAGGACCCATAATCAGAATGTTCATAGTTTCCGTCCTTTTCTTTTATTTCAGGAATCCGTGATACTGTTTCTGAGTTAACTGTCCCTTCAGCTGCGATATGGTTTCCATAGCGACACCAACAACGATGATGATTCCGGTTCCGCCCAGACTCACGCTGCTCGGAAGCGATGTGATGAGCATCGGCAGAAGATACGGAATAACAGCAATCAGGGTCAGGGCTGTAGCACCGAGAACTGTAATCCGGTTCAGAACCTTTCTGAGATAGGTTCTGGTTTCTGTACCAGGCCGGATACCTGGAATGTAAGCGCCGGATTTACCAAGATTTTCTGCGATCTTGTCCGGATCTACCTGAAGATCTGTATAGAAGAATGTGAACAGGAATGTCAGTACTGCATAAATCGTAAGTCCGACCGGTTTCTGTACACTCAGGAAGCTGCTTACTTTCTGATACGCATCCTGATTGATGAAGCTCAGGATGATCTGCGGTGCGGTCATGATTGCGGATGCGAAGATGACCGGAATCACAGATGCGGAATTGATTTTGAACGGCAGATATGTAATATCGCCGTTACCTCTTACATTGGAGCTTGAGGTGTACTGGATCGGGATCTTACGAACCGCGGTTTCCATGATGATAACCCCAATGATGATGATGAGATACAGCACACAGTACAGTACAAACTGCAGTATGCCGCTGAACATCGCTCCGGCTTCCGCCCCTCCAACAGAGATATTCCAGACCTGTACAAACTGTGCCGGCATGTTGGATACGATACCTGCGAAGATAATGATCGAGATACCGTTGCCGATTCCGAACATGCTGATACGGTCGCCCAGCCAGATCAGGAACTGTGTGCCTGCTGTGAGGATCGTCGCTGTAAACAGGTAGCTGGAGAAGGTGTTGCTGACGAGAATTCCATACTGACGGTCAAATCCATATACCATGGAGAACGCCTGTACGAATGCCAGACATACCGCGAGGTACCGCGTAATGCGGTCCATCTTGGTTCTTCCAGTCTGCCCGGACTTTGCCATCTCGGCCAGAGCCGGAATGACGTCCATGCTTAACAGCTGAATAATAATGCTAGAGGTAATATACGGAGTAACACCGAGTGCGAACACGGACATCCTCTCGAAGGCGCCGCCTCCGAGAAGATTCATCATGCTCAGGATCGAGTTATCCGCTACCTGTGCCGCGAGTTTCTGTGCATCCACTCCCGGAACAGGGATGGCGGAACCGATGCGATAGATCAACAGCATGGCCAATGTAAACAGGATTTTCTTGCGAATATCCTTGTTTTTGAACAGGCTGGCGAACATCTGCATCATATTACAGCACCTCGGCTGTTCCGCCTGCTGCTTCGATGGCTTTCTTAGCCGATTCAGAGAACTTTACTGCCTTGACAGTAAGCTTCTTTTCAAGAGCACCTCTGCCGAGAACTTTGACACCATCAAGCTGCTTCTTAACCAGACCTGCAGCCTTCAGAGCTTCGTAATCAACAGTTACGCCATCATCGAATTTGTTGAGATCTTCAACATTTACGATCGCATATTCCTTGCGGTTCATGTTTGTGAAACCGCGCTTCGGGAAACGCTTGAAGGCAGGAGTCTGGCCGCCTTCAAATCCGATTGCGACACCTCCGCCGCTTCTCGAATTCTGTCCCTTCTGTCCTTTGCCGGACGTCTTACCGTTTCCGGAACCCTGTCCGCGTCCAATGCGCTTGGAGACAAAACGGGCACCTTCCGTTGCTTTCAGTTCATTCAGTTTCATGCGCGTCCTCCTTAGCGAATCTCGTTGACTTTCTTTTCACGCAGCTTCGCTACATCGTCAACGGTACGCATCTTTGCCAGTGCATCCAGTGTCGCATAGACTACGTTAACGGATGTACGGCTTCCAATCACCTTGGACAGAACATCGCTGACACCTGCCAGCTCGAGAATCGAGCGGACAGCACCGCCGGCGATAACTCCGGTACCCGGAGCAGCAGGCTTCAGAACAACTGATGTTGCGCCGTGCTTGCCAATTGCATTGGACGGTACGGTGCGGTTGTTCTCAACCAGCTGTACACGGAATACGTTTTTGTTTGCGGCTTCGTTTGCCTTCTTAATTGCATCAGGAACTTCTGCTGCTTTCCCCATGCCGAATCCGATACGGCCCTTGTGATCACCGATCACAACCAGTGCCGCAAAACGCATACGGCGTCCGCCTTTCACGGTCTTGGAAACGCGGTTAATGGAGACTACTACATCATCGAACTCTTTCGGTTCGCGTGGTCTTCTGAACGGTTTCTTTCCTTCGTTAGCCATTGTATTCTCCTTCCCCCTTAGAATTTCAGTCCTGCTTCGCGGGCTGCGTCAGCCAGCGCCTGGACTCTTCCGTGATAGACATAGCCGCCGCGGTCGAACCGGACGGATTCAATTTTCAGTTCTTTGCACTTGTTCGCAATGTCTGCACCAACTTTCTTGGCTGCTTCAACATTGCCTCCGTTTTCAAGCTTGAGATCAACAGAGCTGGAAGCCGCAAGGGTCTTTCCGGTTGTGTCGTCTACGATCTGCGCATAGATCTGCTTGTTGGAACGGAATACATTCAGTCTCG
>JAEEPV010000341.1 GCA_016284975.1 Solobacterium sp. | reverse complement strand
CTGCATAACCACCCTGAGCGGTGTCATACTTCAGCAGGTGAGCCAGCATGGAAGGCTTTGTCAGGTCGTTGATCGCAACAACTTCATAGCCTTCAGCACCAAACATCTGGCGGAACGCAAGACGTCCAATACGTCCGAAACCATTAATCGCAACTCTTACATCTGTCATTATATTTTCTAGACCTCCTATATGTTGCATAGCAATTATACGTGTCAGCGCCTGTCCTAGTCAATTGACAAATCGCCGGATTCATCGCTTTTTCAGCATATTTTCATTAGAAAAGACGGGGCTTTGCAAGCTTTCCCCCGTCTGATCATTTCATACTCTTTCGTTAAGATAAAGCGGCCGGCAGGATATACCGTAGGCTTCCTGAATTGTTCTTACTTCGGCGTTGAACAGCCGCGAGAACAGCTTTGGATCATTAATCTTTGCAAGTACCGCCGGATACTCTTTCTTCTCCGCATTCGGGAAAATCTTTGCAAGGTTCTCTGCTGCCGTCACGTGCACATTCAGAACCGACCGTTCCTGAAGTGCGGCACCAAGCATCTTCATCAGCGCCTGCGAGTCGACGTAGATCAGTTCCTCCACTTTCGCCTCACGGCCTTCGATTAGGATCGTCGCATATCCTTTTATTATATGTTTTTCATCGTAATACGCTACGATCTTGCCGCCTCTTGCACTGATTTCCCGCTTGAGATTCACAAAGTATTCCAGATTGCGGGCATAATACCCGTTAAAATGCCGGATAAAGGCAGAATAAACTTTCAGCATATCCAGCGGCTGAGGATCGTAGGCACATCCATAACTGCTGGTGTGCACATCATCGCGGTTCAGCTTGTAATATGTTCTGTGATAGATGGGTTCAAAGCCATATGGCCGATAGGATTCTCCGTATTCGGCGGAAACCAGCGTGATCAGCTCATTGTGAACCGAGATATCCACTGCCGCATCGATCATCTTCTTCAAACGACCCTCATTCCGGAAATCCGGCAGCGTGCACGCATGACTCAGCATGCTCACCTGAAGCACCCGTCCGTTGAACATGAGAGAATGCGGGATTCTGCAGATCGTCGCTGCGACTATTTTCCCTTCCATATCGGTCAGGAAATACTCAGGTTTATAAATATAACGAAAAAAATGTTCAAAATAGCGCGGATCATCCAGCGTAAAACTCTTTTTCCAGCAATCGCGGATACCGGCTGTCATTTCTTCTGTTGCGATCTCAATCATAAATTCTTCTCTTCCCCGTCAGCTTCATCTTTGCGGGTAAACTCCACATCGATGATCTCTCCCGCTTCTTCCTTCTTTCTGGCTGCCTGCTCATAAAACAGATCGCTCTGCCAGCTGTTCTCTTTCATCGATTCTTCCTTCCGCAATGTTTCCGCGGCTTTTTCCGCTTCTTTTCGGACTTCTCTTGTCGCCCGAAACATCCGGAACATACCGATCGCGATCAAAATGATAACCACCAGTACAAGCGGCCAAAGATACCGGATCGTAAAATAAACACCTGCGATAAATACAATCAGCCAGAGAAGCAGTCTGAACGAATCAACTCTCATGGTCTTTCCTCATTTGTTCCGCGAGATCATGGATCTTTACAAACCGGTGCTTCATGCCCGATTTGGAGACCGAAATTCCCTTTTCATTATGATATATCTCAGCCAGTTCGACCAGCGTCGCATAGGGGTTCTTCTTTCTCAGTTCTGCAACATCACGAACCTTTTCATCCATGGTTTTCATCCGGTCATATTTCTCCAGCGTTTCAATATCCTCCAGCTGCTGTGTACTTGCCTTCAGGGATTTGACCTCATTGGCAACTTCAACGTTGTTGAGCCGCTGTACATTATTCAGAAAATCACGGGAAATCCGTTCATTCTCAAAGTTCAGCAGACAGCCGTCCGCCCCGCATACACGCAGGAAATCCGCAATCTTTTCACTGGCCTTGATATAGACAATCCACTTGGACCGACGTTCCAGCATTCTTGCCGGAATAAAAAACCGCCCCATAAGATCTATCAGAAACTGTCCGTGCTTTTCATTGCAGGCCTTGATCTCCAGATGATACCTGCTTGTCTGAGGATTATTTACGCTGCCGTCTGCCATGAACGCTCCCGCAAGATAAGTCCTCGCCCATGCATCCTTGGAAACGATTTTCTGAATCGGCCGGTCCAGAAGTCCTCTTGCACTGTAAAGACCGAGGTCTCTGAGAATATCTGTAACCGGTCCATAAATCTTCAGTGCATAGATCAGATTTTTATTGAGATTCATTCTTCGGCGCACAGACGTCTCAATATTGACATCATAGCGGTTCTTCACCATCCGGTAAGCCGCCCTTGAAACGGAAGCGTTCTCTGTGACAAGCGAAATCGCAGTTCCTTTTGAAGACACCGAAATGGAGGAGGTCATCTGAATCAACGCTGAAAGGACCGCCCTCTCCTCCTGCGGATCATATGATTTCAAAGATAGTTCCTGCTTTACATCTGCGGTAAATGACATTTTTTATCTCTTGTTTCAGCCAATCAGTATTTCTATCGTTTCCTGAATCTTCTGCGGATCGTGTCTGACCAGTTCCCGGTCAAAACACAAAAGCGGACGGCGGATGATCTCATAGCTGTGGCTTTGCTTTGCGACACGGACCACGGTACTGCCTTCCTT
>JAEEPV010000041.1 GCA_016284975.1 Solobacterium sp. | reverse complement strand
TTCAAACTCCAGATATTCCGAGATGCTGTCCACGCCGTCTTCCGCCGCAAGCATCTCTGCTTTCCCAAACGGCGCAGAGTATTTGCCATACGGCCCGGTCCGCTGTTCAAGGCTTTCGATTTCGGCAATCTGGCTCCTGTAGAACAGCAGATTGACGATCGAAAGACTGTCCTCATACCGGTTGTATTCATGCTTGTTATATTCGGCGCTGTCATAGTAACAGATGCCTTCAAAGTTATCTCTGCTGAAATCCATGATCCGTACGCATTTGCCGTCATACTGTTTCAGGTCCATGGCGTCGTTTTCTTCATAGAGATAGAACGACGGCATCATTTCCTGCCCCTCATAATCTTCCAGCATCGATTCGATATAAAGCTTGATGTCATCCGGATCCAGGAATTCAAAGCCATCCTCATAGTACTTCGTCTCAAGATACATATAGGGCGGATCCATAATGTCTTCATAGCCCCGTGTACACGGAGTCATTTCCTGATCATCGATCAGCACGCGCTCAAACCAGAGGATGGCTTCCACCCGTCCTCCGCGGGAATACAGAAAATCCAGGAACGCTTCCCAGTCCTGAAACAGATTTTCCGGGCACAGCCGATGGCTCTCGATATATTCTTTTACTTCTTCTGAAATCATCTTTGTCTTTCCGTCTTCAACAAAACCTTATCAGATACCGGAAGATCCGGCACAAAAAAGCGTAAACATCTGATCTTCGATCACCATTCCGGTCAAAGCGCCGCCCTTGCCGCAGCCGGTATCGATACAGATGACGCCGCTTTTGGGCAGTTTATAATGAATGCCGTACGACAGGATTGCTTCCTGTCCGTTTCCATCGAACCAGGTCGGGGCTTCCAGGGCAATATGCCCTACAATCGTCAGGATTCCCTGATACGCGTTCTTCCGGACGATCCCGTGATCATGGATCAGCGTATGAATTTCCGTTTCTTCGATCGGTTCGTTTTTCACACCGGCATGAACGCACTGAAACCCATCGTCTTTCCAGAACAGACGGCAGTGTTCCTTCAGCCAGGGAACCGCATCATACATGTTCATGCCATGTGAACGGAAACTGCGTTCCGTTGCCGGTCGGCCGACGCGTTCCCAGATCTTCCGCAGGGATGCGGAAAGTTCACTCTGCAGCAGGTAATCTTCATGGTTTCCCCGCAGCAGAATAAAGCTCTCCCCGTACGTCTGTTCCAGTTCCATTACTTTCTGAAACACTTCCCAGGAACTCGGCCCGCGGTCAAACAGATCTCCGAGAAGAAGCAGCCGATCCGACTTCTCTGGTTTCAGTGTCTCCAAAAGGATGCAGAAAGGCTCAATACATCCGTGAATGTCTCCGATGATGATCGTTCGCAATGGCAGTCCTCCGCTTTCTATGATGCCTGAAGATTCAGAAGCGAATCTCCATGTATACACTGTGATCTTCCAGTTTTCGTACCGTAAACCGTTCTTCTTCAAGGATCCCATAGGTCCTTGGATGGTTTTCCTTGGGCAGGGTCATACTTCCCGGATTCAGATAAATAATACCGTCCCGCTGTTCGCATACCGGGATATGCGTATGTCCGCTCAGATGAATATCCCCTTCTTTTAACCGGATGCGCTCCGGTTTGAGATGTCCATGCGTCAGGTATACAAGATGAAGCCCGAACGGAATCTTACGGTCATCGGAATGGACATCAAAGTCCAGAACCATCTGATCCACTTCCGCATCACAGTTTCCCCGTACACCAAGGATCTTTTCTGCCAGCGGATTCAGCAGCGCAATCACTTCTTTCGGCGCATAGTCCGACGGCAGATCATTCCGCGGTCCGTGATACAGCACATCGCCGAGAGAGAGGATTCCTGAACATGCGTGCAGACGTACAAGATCGCTGACTGCCGCGGCTGAACTTTTTGAACCATGCAGGTCAGAAATCACCAGATAGCTCATCCGGGAACTGTCTTCACTTTTTGCCATATCCGAAAAACTCCCGAAGCCCTTCCTTCTTCATCAACATCTCTGCCGTAAACCCGTAATGGGATGCGGCCGCAAGGGTCACAACGTTTTCCAGAAACTGTTCATACGGAAGCTCCTGCCACTCCTCCGGGATTGCCCGGTGGATCGTTCCGCCGTCATTATGACCGCCGCCCCACCACCAGGCTTCATCCAGTTCGGCTTCATAAGTGCCATCGTCCATTTTGTTAAAGGAATACCAGGATGCCCATTCCCGCATGCCTTCCGGTGTATGCGGGCCTTCATTGTGCGGGGCATCATGGGGAAGCGGAGAATAATCCGGGTCTCCCTTTTCCGCTGCTCGCCGATAGACCGTAAACCGCTCTCCCGTTTCCATTGGACGCCGTTCCAGCCGCAGCGGGCCTTTTTCATAGATGATCTGTTTCTTTCCGGCTATCCGGTTTTCCTTTTTGATCAAATCGGTAAATGGTTTTCGGCTCCGTTTTCCTTCAAATTCCTGATCCAGTCCGAGTTTCTTCAATTCGTCTTCCATGTCCCAGGGAGAACCCCATGCCAGGGCAAATCGGCAGGAATGATCGGATAACACACTGTAATACCCGATATCCTTCCCCTGATATTTGACTGTATATTGGTCTTTATAATATGCCATTTTCGTTCCTCTGTTCCGTTCTGTTTCCAATGTCCCCTTCATTTGAAACACGCAGCGCCTCGAGCCAGTCATCCGCCTTTGACCGGTCCGGAAACAGAAAACACTCTT
>JAEEPV010000340.1 GCA_016284975.1 Solobacterium sp. | reverse complement strand
TGAAGCCGATCCTCGAATCGGTGAAGAACGCGGATACCATCCTGTTTGCGACACCGGTGTATTACTACGGCGTCAGCGGCCAGCTGAAGACCCTGATGGACCGGCTCAACCCGCTGTATATTGCGGATTACCGGTTCCGTGATGTCTATCTGCTCACCACATCCGCAGAAGAAGGCGATGAGGTATACGAAAAGAGCGCTGCCTGCGTGCAGGGTTGGACCGACTGCTTTCCAAAGAGCACCTTCAAAGGCGTGTACAGCGGCGGCGGAGCCGGCAATGAAGCAATTGAAAAAGACGCAAAATTTGCGTCAATGCTGGAGGGGGCATACCGCTTCGGCAGTAAAATGTAAGATATGAAACGTATCGTTGCAGGAATGACAGTGCTGGCGGTTCTGCTCTGCGGGTGCGGAAAAGAGGAAGATTCCGTTTCATCCGCAGGCGGACCGGAACCGGTTACTGAAACAGAAGCACCGGCAGAACCTGCCGAACCGGAGGAAGAACAAATGGGAGAACTGTATCTGAAGATCGGAGATGAAACGCTTGAAGTCCGATGGGAAGACAACGAAAGTGTTTCCTTTCTGAAGGACTGTGTCAAAGAGGAGGCGCTGACAGCAGACCTTTCCATGTACGGCGGGTTTGAACAGGTCGGCAGTCTCGGCGTCAGTGTACCGCGCAATGATTCGGAGACCGTTACGCAGTCCGGCGATATCGTATTGTATTCGGGAAACCAGATCGTCATCTTCTACGGCTCCAATTCCTGGAGCTATACCCGGCTCGGTCACATCGAAAACAAGTCGCCGTCTGAAATGAGGGAACTGCTCGGAAACGGGGATGTGACGGTCACGCTGTATACAGAATAACGAAGGCGAAAATCAATATAATCAGGAGCGCGGCAGCGCTCTTTTTATGCATGCATATCCGGTTTGTTATGATAGGAGTGAAGAGGTGAGCGCTATGAAAACATATCAGTTTCCGGACGGCTTCCTGTGGGGAGGCGCGACTGCCGCGAATCAGTTTGAGGGCGGCTGGAACGAAGGCGGCAAAGGATGGTCGGTTTCCGACTGTGCACGGTCACATCCTGATGTGGATGTGACAAACTACAGTGCGCATAACGAGATCACATCCAAAGACATACAGGAGGCAATGGATCATCCGGAGGATCTGGTCCATTATCCCAAGCGCCATGGCTCGGACTTCTATCATCACTGGAAGGAAGATATTGCGCTGATGGCAGAGATGGGATTCAAAGTATTCCGTCTTTCGATTGCCTGGAGCCGGATCTATCCCAACGGCGACGATGAGACACCGAATGAGGAAGGTCTGAAATTCTACGATCAGATCTTCGATGAATGTCATAAGTACGGGATCGAACCGCTGGTCACGATCTCGCATTACGAGCCGCCGCTGAATCTGGTGCTGAAATACAACTGCTGGTATGACCGCAAAACGATTGGCTTCTTTGAGAACTATGTGCGTACGATCTCAAAGCGCTACAAGGACAAAGTGACATACTGGCTGACCTTCAATGAAGTGGACTCCATGATCCGTCACCCGTATACGACCGGAGGTCTGGTACGCGACCGCTTCGAAGGAAAGAACTTTGAAGAGGTGATCTTCCAGTCCATGCATCATCAGTTTGTGGCAAGTGCATTAGCCACGAAGATCCTTCATGAAGACAATCCCAGCTGCAAAGTCGGCTGTATGTTAACCAAACTTACGTATTATCCGTATTCCTGCCGCCCGGAGGATGTGCTGGAAGCCCAGCAGCGGATGCGTGCCATCTACTGCTACAGCGATACCCAGGTATTCGGTGAATATCCGGCATATCTGCTTGCCCGCTTTAAGAACCACGGTCTGAATATCGTGATGGAACCGGAGGATCTGCGAATCATGAAGGAGTATCCGGTGGACTTCATTTCCTTCTCGTATTACATGTCGAGCTGTGTCGCAAAGAATACGGAAGGACTTGCGACAACTGCAGGCAATACGATCACGGCGGTAAAGAATCCGTATCTGAAGGCAAGCGACTGGGGCTGGCAGACTGATCCGACCGGACTTCGGATCTCGCTGGTGGATCTCTATGACCGCTACCGCAAGCCGCTGTTCATTGTGGAAAACGGGCTCGGCGAAAAAGAAGAGCTCGTCGAAGACGGAAACGGCTCCTATACCGTCAATGATGATGCGCATATCGAATACTACCGGGATCATTTCAAACAGATGTATGATGCGATCAATGAAGACGGCGTGGAGCTGATGGGTTATACCAGCTGGGCATGCATTGACCTTGTCTCGGAGAGCACAAAACAGATGTCCAAGCGGTACGGCTTCATCTATGTGGACTGCGATGACTACGGAAACGGAACGTTCAGCCGCTACCGCAAAAAGAGCTTCTGGTGGTACAAACATGTCATTGAGACCAACGGCGCCTGCCTTGGGGAAGAATAACCTGCAGAATGTAAAAAACAGCTGGGAATCCAATGCGTTCATCCTATGACCGCATGGCTTCTCAGCTGTTTTTCAGTTGCTCAGTACCGCTGAATGA
>JAEEPV010000339.1 GCA_016284975.1 Solobacterium sp. | reverse complement strand
TGCAATTCATATGGACCGCGGTGTCAACACGGAAGGACATGCATTTTCTGTTCAGAAGGAACTGCAGCCGGTTTTCCGGACTGCTGATGATCCGACAACCTTTCAGGCCATGCTTGCAAATGAGCTTGGTGTAAAGGAATCCGATATTCTGGCGCATGATCTGTTCCTTTGCCCGCATATGCCGGCAACACTGGTCGGGGCAGACAAATCATTTGTTTCTTCCCCTCATCTGGATGATTTGCAGTGCACCTTTGCCAATATGAAAGGGTTTCTCGAGGCAAAGACTCCGAAATCTGTTCCTGTGCTGGCAATCTTCGACAATGAAGAAGTCGGTTCTTCCTCTTTACAGGGAGCCAACGGAACCTTCCTGGAAGATACCCTGGATCGGATTCGGGAATGTCTGAAGATGTCAGACAATGCGTTTCTTGCCTGCTGTGCAAATTCCTTTATGCTGAGCATGGACAATTCTCACGCTGCACATCCGAACTATCCGGAAAAGGCTGATCCGACAAACCGGCCGAGACTGAACGGCGGTATCGTCATCAAACAGGCGGCACCGATGACTTATCTTACCGATGCCCGCTCATCCGCACTGGTTCAGCAGCTTTGTGAAAGAACAAAAGTACCATTCCAGTTTTACACCAATCATTCCGATATCCGCGGCGGCAGCACACTGGCGCATTACTTCTGTGAACATCTCAGCGTCCTGACTGCAGACATCGGTCTTGCACAGCTGGCAATGCATTCTCCGTTTGAGACTGCCGGAGCACAGGATACCGCATATATGAAAACTCTGACTGCAGCTTTCTATGGTGCTGCACTAAAAAGAACAGGTGATGACCTGTTCTCCATTCAGCTTTAGTTCATTCGGACAGCCTCCGGGCTGTCTTTTCTTTATTCCCGAAGTGTGCGTTCTTTTTCAAGTGCTTCGATCTTCCCGTGAATCCGCCCAAGACCATACATCAGAAGTGTTGCACAGAGAAGATTGACCCATCCGAATCTGGAATTGCTGCCCATCGAGTTTACAATGCCGATCAAAAGGTTTCCGATTCCAACCATCAGCAGCATATATCCGATTTTCTTCAGATGTTCGATCTTGGAATCGATATCTGAAAACAGATCAAACGCTCCAAGGGACGCATCTCTTCGGAAATAGATCCAATTCACCATTTTGCCGATATATTCTGCTCCGGTGTCCTCTATGAACTGGATATACTCCTTGTCGCCTTTATACATCTGCATGCGGATTATATACTTTTCCGGTTCACAGCGTTCAAACTCATATCTGCAGAAGCCGACTCCGACAAGTACCCAGCCCTGTGCCGCCATTTCATTCAGCCACTGTTCTTCTTTTTCAAAATCCCATACAAAGAACCACTTCCAGATTGTTTTTCTCTCCATACTCAGTGCACTCCTTTCAGTACCTCATCTCCGCATGCGGCCAGTTCTTTCAGCCGATTGGTTTCATTGATCAGGATCTCAAGTCCAAGATCGGTCAGAATATATTCTTTTTTCCGGCTGCCGTATTCTGCCGGCAGCTGTTCGATCCAGCCCTTATCGACCATATTATTGAGTGCTCCGTAGAGCGTTCCCGCCGCAAGCCTGACACGCCCGTTCGACATCTCTTCCGCCTTCAGCATTATTCCATACCCATGATTCGGCTGAACCAGCGCCAGCAGGATAAAATAGGTCGTTTCGGTAAGCGTAATACTGTCTGCCATTCCATCACCCCTTTTATTTCGTTCCTCGTTATATCGTCTGTCGATATATCGTATCTACAATATATCGTCTCCCGATATAAAAAGCAACCCCCTATCGCAAAAAAAGAGGATTTCATTCCTCTTTCAGTGTTTGTAGTAATTGATGAGACATCCGCTTGCCAGGATTTCCCGTTCTCCCGCTTCCAGAGAACCGAGTTCAACCGCAAACGGCAGAACCGTTCCTTCCGGTTTGATGATCCATGCCTGAATGGGTCTGTCTTCCAGAAGTGCCGTACGGATCCCTTTCAGAAAGACCCAGTCATTCCGTTCCAGCTTCTTTGATTCTGCAGTCACAAACGGCAGGATTCCCCAGTTAATCAGATTGGAACGATACCGTTTCGTCGCATATTCTTCTGCAAAGTTGGCACTTCCGCCAAGCACTCTCTGGCAGGATGCCGCCTGTTCCCTTGCACTTCCATCACCTGGTTTATGTGCATAGATCGAAGAACCGACCAGTGTTTCAGACGGATCCGTTTCGATACCTGCCTGGTTCAGGGAATCGATCACTTTCTGCAGTTCCGCAGCAATTG
Organism: Solobacterium sp.; assembly: GCA_016284975.1. Classification (GTDB taxonomy): domain Bacteria; phylum Bacillota_I; class Bacilli_A; order Erysipelotrichales; family Erysipelotrichaceae; genus Bulleidia. The sequence goes on along the minus strand of JAEEPV010000339.1, from coordinate 4,931 downwards.
TTCCGTTTTTACGTTGATCTTCCAGCTCCTTTACCGCTTTTGCGTTTGGCACATACTCCGGATCTTTACGGGAGAGTGTGAATTCCGCAAGCCGCAGCGGATTGGAACGGAAGCTCGAAGTTTCTCCGCTTGGAATCAGTTCATCGGTCGTAGTAACCGGATCGGTAATATAGGAAATATTCTTTACCAGCAGATCCTCGCTGAGTTCCGGCTGTTCCGGCCAGTCTTTGATATTCGGTCCAAACCGCAGTTCATACTCCGGTTCCGGATGTCCCCATCCGTTATATACTCTCTGCTCATATATCTTGGCATTGAAGTTTGCCGCAGGGATTACAACCGGTTCGCAAAGCACTTCATCCCCCGCGGTCAGAACACCCTGATTCCTGGCGGTGGCAGCGATTGAACGGGCATCCATCAGTGCAACTCCGGCAATCTGTCCTTCGCCCGGTTTTGAACCTTCCCGATTCGGGAAATTACGGGTGCTGTGACGGATCGAAAACTCTCCGTTTGCCGGAGTATCACCGGCACCGAAACACGGACCGCAGAATGCCTCCCGGAATACTGCACCGCTGCCAACGAGCCGGCTCACTGCACCGTTGTTTACGAGTTCCTGATATACCGGCATACTGTCGGGATAGATGCTGAGTCGGAATTCACCGTTTCCGCAGCTGCTGTCTTTAAGTATTTCAGCCACAGTCATGATGTTCTCATAAATACCGCCAGAGCAGCCTGCGATCACTCCCTGATCGATATGAACCGTTCCATCCGTATCGATCTTTGAGACCAAATCCATGGTAACCTTTCCGCCCAGCTGATGGTTGGAACGATCCTGCGCTTCCTGCAGATACTTCTTCGGATCTGCTTTCAGTTCTTTGATCGGCATCGCATAGCTTGGATGCATCGGAAGTGCAATCATGCATTCAACCTCGGAAAGATCCAATTCGATGCACGCATCATAGTATGCCCCTTCCAGCGGTTCAATCCTTCGGTAATCCTGCGGACGGCCATGCACTTTGTAATACGCCTCTGTGATTGCATCGGTTTCCCAGATGGAAGACCAGCAGGTTGTTTCCGTGGTCATAACATCGATGCCGTTTCGCTCATCCTGAGACAGATTGGCTACGCCGGGTCCGGCAAATTCCATTACTTTATTTTTCACAAAGCCGCTTTCATAAGTAGCAGCCACAAGGCTCAGAGCCACATCCTGCGGACCGACACCCGGGCGCAGTTTTCCGGTCAGGTATACAAGAACCACCTGCGGACGTTCCATGTCATATGTGCGCTTTACCAGCTGTTTTGCCAGTTCACCGCCGCCTTCGCCGACTCCCATGGTTCCAAGAGCGCCATAACGGGTATGGGAATCCGATCCCAGGATCATCCTGCCGACACCGCTCATGCATTCCCGATTATAGCTGTGAATGACTGCCATGCAGGGAGGAACAAAGATGCCGCCATATTTATGTGCCGCCGAAAGCGCAAACTGATGATCATCTTCATTGATCGTTCCGCCAACGGCACAGAGTGTGTTATGGCAGTTGGTCATGACATATGGCATCGGAAACTCTTTCATACCGGAAGCTCTTGCCGTCTGGATGATACCGACATAGGTAATGTCATGACTGGTCAGAGAATCGAATGTAATATGCAGAACATCCGGATCACTGTGATTGTCATGCGCATCGAGGATCCGAAATGCCATGGTCTTCTTTCTTCCTTCTTCTTTGGAACATCCGCTGATATATTCCGCCGGACTTCCATTTGCGTAAAATACGCCGTTCTTTCTCAGTTTCATAGATTTTCTCCACCGGCAGGCCCCCTGCCGCAATACTGAAATCATACAACCTTTTCCCCGGGAATGTGTATTTGTCCGCCGGAATATCACCCTGAGGAGAGTGGATCATCGTTTCGGTTTTTCTGTTCAGACATGCAAAGATTCCGATTTTGGATATAATGATACGTAAATGTCTGAAACGGAGGGATAGAGTATGGCTGATTTTTTCCCGGAAGTCGCCAAGCTGGAATCAGAAGATTTAAAACTGCTTTGCGATACCTTTCACCGCAACAATACGATCGACGTAGAAACATCCGAACGCCTCGGCGTCAAAAGGGGACTCCGAAATCCGGATGGTACCGGTGTGCTTGCCGGGCTGACCAACATCTGTGATGTTACCGGATATACCAGGAATCCGGATGGTTCCGTTGTTCCGGCGGAAGGAAAGCTCATTTACCGTGGCATTGATGTCGAACGTATCGTTGAAGAAGCAATGCAGAAAGACCGGTTCCTCTTTGAGGAAGTTGCCTGGCTCCTTATGTTTGGCGATCTGCCAAATGAAGAAAATCTGAAACGCTTCTCAGATATCCTTGATTCGCATCGTGAACTGCCGCCAGGATTTCCGCAGACGATGATCCTCAACGCACCGAGCCCGAATATCATGAACAAGATCGCACGATCAGTTCTGTCTATGTACAGCTATGATGAAGATGCAGAAGATACATCTCTGGAGAGCATCATCCGTCAGTCCATCAATCTGATTGCCTCACTGCCGACCATGATGATCTACTCCTACATCGCAAAAATCCATGTCTATGATCACGGTACGCTTTATTATCATTACCCTGTAAGAGGTCTGAGCACCGCAGAACATATCCTGTCGATCTACCGGCAGGATCAGAAATATACCCATGAAGAAGCCAAGCTGCTGGATCTGTGTATGGTTGTTCATGCCGACCATGGCGGAGGAAACTGTTCTACGTTCGCAGACCGTGTCCTCTCCTCAGCCGGCACGGATACTTACAGTGCAATCGCAGCTGCAATCGGCTGTCTGAAAGGGCCCAAGCACGGCGGCGCCAATCTGAAAGTCATGAACCAGCTCGACTTTATTCTCAATACTGTCAGCAATCCGGATGATGAAGCCGAAGTGCTTGCCCTGCTGGAAAAGATCCTGAAGAAAGAAGCAGGCGACGGAAGCGGGCTGATCTATGGAATCGGACATGCCGTCTACACGATCAGTGACCCGAGAGCACAGATGCTCAAGAACTACTCCAAAGATCTGGCATTCGAAAAAGGTTTTGGAAAAGACTGGAAGATGCTGTGTATGATCGAGAAGCTGGCCCCGATCGCATTTGCCAATGTCAAAGGCACCACAAAGAGAGTCTGCGCGAACTTCGACCTGTTCTCCGGACTGGTCTATCGGATCCTCGGTATTTCGGAAGAACTGTTCACCCCGATGTTTGCAATTGCCCGCTGCCCGGGCTGGTGCGCGCATCGTATGGAAGAAATCGAGTTTGCAAACCGGATCATCCGCCCTGCCTACAAATATGTCGGCAGCGATCAGGAATATATCCCGATTGAAGAGCGTTGAAGTCCGTACTGATTTGGCATAGAATGGAACTGCGTTGAACGGATGCGGATATATGCATAAAACGTCCGGAACAAGAGAGGCGGCGAATGGTGAAATGCCGCTGCGGACAGGTATATAGTGGAGTCCCGGAGCATCTTCCTGTAATCGGAAGCGGCGAAAACCGTTATCCCGCTAAGGTGATTCAGCAGTTGCTGAATAAACCGGGTGGTACCGCGCATTCAGGCGTCCCGTTTGGGGACGCTTTTCTTTTCACCAGAAGGAGATATCAGAGTATGAAACGTATGTTAAGCGGCATTAAGCCGACCGGTCAGCTGCATCTGGGCAATTACATCGGAGCCCTGAGCAAATTTGTGTCCTATCAGGACGAATATGAGATGATCGCGTTTATCGCAAATCTTCACTGCATTACGGTTCCGCAGGATCCGGTTGAACTGCAGAAGAATCTTCAGGATTGCGTAGCCCTCTATCTTGCCTGCGGTCTGGATCCGAAGAAGAGCACAATCTTCCTGCAGACCGATGTCAAAGAGCATGCACAGCTCGGCTATATTCTGTGCTGTCACACTTACATGGGAGAACTGAACCGCATGACGCAGTTCAAGGACAAGCAGGCACATGGCGAGAAGAATCTCTCCGGCGGTCTCTACACTTATCCTTCCCTGATGGCGGCCGATATTCTCATCTATGATCCGGACTATGTCCCGGTCGGAGAAGATCAGAAGCAGCATGTTGAACTGACACGTGATATAGCGATCCGTATGAACAACCGCTATGGCAAGCTGTTCAAGATTCCGGAGCCGCTGGTACCGAAGGTTGGTGCAAGAATCATGTCGCTCACCGATCCCTCAAAGAAGATGTCCAAGTCCGATGAGACGAACAAAGGTTGCATCTATCTGCTGGATGATCTCAAGACAGCACGCAAGAAGATCATGGGTGCCAAAACGGATTCCCTCGGCATCATAAAATTCGACCCGGAAAATCAGCCGGGCGTCGCAAACCTCATGCAGATACTGTCTTCCCTTTCGGATAATCGACCGATGGCAGATATTGAAGCAGAATTTGCCGGCAAGGGTTACGGTGACTTCAAACGCGCTGTCGCAGACAAAGTATGCGAAGAACTCGAAATGATCCAGGGCCGGTACAATGAGATCATTGCCTCGGGTATGATCGAAGATGTACTGTATGAAGGTGCCGCAAAAGCACGCTCCCTCGCAGCGCCAAAACTTGAAACCGTACAGCATGCAATTGGAATGGAGATCATCTCCAAATAAGAATGGTTCAGCGGAAGTATTCGGCTTCCGCTTTTTTTGAAAACATTTTCAGAAAAATGTTGTGTGCAATTTCAGAAAATCGTTTTATAATTTTTTCTCGTAAGAGGCAAGGGGGAAACTTACTATGAGTGATTATGTAGATCGAGTGATCGCCGCAACGAAAGCGAAGAACGCACAGGAGCCGGAATTCCTGCAGACTGTGGAAGAAGTTCTGTCATCTCTCAAACCGGTTATTGAACAGCATCCGGAATATGAAAAGGCAGCACTTCTGGAACGGATGGTAGAACCGGAACGTGTCATC
>JAEEPV010000040.1 GCA_016284975.1 Solobacterium sp. | reverse complement strand
TATGATCTGGCCCGGGTCGTTGATCCGAACGAATGCCGGATTCTTGAAATCGGAAAAGACGGAACCGTCAGCCGGAAACAGAAGTGTTACGGGATCTGGAATGCGGATCAGAAGTGTGTGAACTGTTCCAGTGCGCTGGCATGCCGGACCGGCTGCCATCAGGTAAAGACGGAATCCTTCAAGGATCAGCTGTATCACATTGAATCCAATCCGGTTCGTCTGAAGCTGTCGGATGGCGGTGCGTATGATGCCGTCGTGGAACTCGTTACCATCGATAAAGAAAATCAGAATGTGCATGCGGCGAATGACCGTGCTGCAGAGAACCAGAATAACCGGGCGGAACGTTATCTTGCCCATCATGACAGTCTGACCAACGTTCTCAATCCGAACGCATTCGCAGAACTGTGCCGGGAAGCGATCTCGAAGAATTCAAATCTGCCATGGGTCATGATCACCAGCAATATCATGAACTTCCGGCTGATCAATATCCTGTTTGGCTCGCAGAGAGGCAATGAGGTAATCGTCAGGAACGCAGCGGTACTGAAGGAGATTGCCGATACTTCAAACGGACTCTGCGGAAGACTCGGCAATGACCAGTTTGCACTGCTGCTTCCAAAGGGAATGTATCAGGAAGAACAGCTGCGTGCCGCTGCAGGAAAGCTGAAGGAAGAATTCAGCTGCGGTCAGTATACGTTCTGCATTCACTTCGGTGTCTACGAAGTGGAAGATCCTTCCGTTCCGATCTCTGTGATGTGTGATCGGGCAAATACGGCATTACGGACGATCCATGAAACGGTCCAGGAAACGATTGCGTATTTCACGAATGACATGATGAAGAAGATCCTGTTTGAACAGGAAGTAATCAGCAGTTTTGAAAACGCGCTTCAGGAAGGACAGTTTGAAATGTATCTTCAGCCGTTGGCAAACGTTGACGGAACGATCAATGGCGCGGAAGCACTGGTGCGGTGGAAACGGCCGGACGGTACGCTCATCATGCCGGGTGATTTCGTTGAAACTCTGGAGAATGCCGGACTGATCCATCATCTGGACCGTTATATCTGGGAATGTGCGGCCCGTCAGATTCAGGAATGGCAGAGAGCCGGAATTGAAGATCTTACGATATCCGTAAACATGTCGGTAAAGGATCTCTACAACATGGATGTCTATGCGGTGCTGACAGAACTGGCAGAACGTTACGATATTCCGATCGGAAGACTGAAGGTTGAAATTACGGAAACGGCACTGCTCGAGGATCCGCAGAGCGGTAATGAAATAATCTCCCGACTGCGCAGAAAAGGCTTCTTCATCGAAATCGATGATTTCGGAAAGGGGTATTCTTCACTCAGTCTGCTGAAAGAAATTCATGCGGATGTCCTCAAGATCGATATGAGTCTGCTTCATGAGATCGAAAACAAGGAGCGCAGCCGCAAGATTCTGGAATCCATTATCGATATGGCTGCTTCACTTGGCATGGATGTCGTGGCAGAAGGTGTCGAGACCAAAAACCAGCTGCAGACACTTAAGGATATGGGATGCTCGATCTTCCAGGGATATTACTTCTCAAAACCCATCGCCACAAAGGAATTTGACGATAAATATGTCTTTTCCGGAAAAGGGGGTGCCGTGACATGCTGAAGAACGGAAGGCTGATGAAACTGGCAGCCTCGCTGGCTGCGCTGCTTGCGTGCTTCCTGATGGTGTTTACGGTATACGGAGAAGAAGACGGGGATGTACTGATTGTCGGTGTGCCTGCAAATCGCTGTCCGGTATTCTATATCGATGAGAAAACCGATGAGATTGTCGGTATCGGTGTAGATATGATGCGGATCGCAGCAGAAAACGCCGGCTATAACCCATCCTTTGTAGATATTCAGGAAGCGACGCTGAAAGATGCGCTGGATTCTGATGCCTATGATGTGGTCATGCCGTTTGGCAGTGCCATTCCCAGCGCCAAAGGAAACCCAAGCATCATTTCCTCCAGTCTGATGGAGACGCCGTTCACGTTTGTGACGAAACAGGATCGGAACCTGTCGCAGTTCAGCAATCTGAAGGTGGGTATGCTGAGGGCACAGAGCGGCGTGGCTGAAACCGTCCGGAAGCGTTATCCGGGTCTTACGATCAACACTTACGAAACGATACAGGAATGCGTAAAAGCGCTGCGGGAAGATCGGGTCGATGCACTGCTCAATAATTCCTATAACTGGAGTTATATCCTGCAGAAACCGGCGTATTCCGATCTGAAGATTCAGCCGACCGCGGTATTCTCTGTGTCTTTCCGGGTCGGAACACTGGATACCCCGGAAGGACAGGCAGTCATTGAACGTCTGAATCAGGGTATCGAACGGATCACGGATACCCAGCGTCAGGCAATCACACTGGACTATACCTCTAGACGTCTCTACAAGTATGATCTTTCCGATTATCTGTATCAGTACAAACTGGCACTGCTGGCAGCTCTGATTCTGATTGCCTGCCTGATCGTATTCTTTGTAAGGAAACAGAAAGCAGCGACCAGAAAACGCGAAGAACAGCTTCGTCAGCTGGTTGATATTGATCCTCTGACGAATATGCTCAGTATGAGCGGGTTCCGCAAACGGGTAGAAGAACTTCTGCGTACCCATCCGGATATTCAGTATCTGATTACCTATAACAACATACGCAACTTCAAATTCATCAATGACAGTCTCGGAAGAGAAGCGGGAGACGATCTGCTTCGTTTCTGGAGCGGAAAGCTTCTGGAGAATCTTTCGGAAGAAGAGGCTGCCTGTCGTATAACGGCAGACCACTTCGCAATTCTGCGGTGGATCCAGGATGAAGAAAAGATCAAGCAGGATGAGCAGCGCATTATTGAGCCGGTACGAAACTTCCTGATCGGACAGGACAAAGGGACCAGAGTTCAGATCTGTACCGGTATCTATGTTCTGACCCCGGAAGACTATCAGAATATCGATGTAGATAAGATGCTGGATTTTGCCCGGCTTGCCGAACAGCGGGTGTGCAGTACACGGAAAGACGGCTATGAATTCTATAACCCGGAAGAGTGGAAACGGGGAAAGCAGGTAGCGGATGTCTGCGGCCATCTGCCGGTGGCAATCCGGGAAAAGGAACTGCAGGTGTGGTACCAGCCGCAGATCAATTATGAAACCGGTGAGATCATCGGTGCGGAAGCACTTTGCCGCTGGAATCACAATAAACTGGGCTGGCTGCGTCCTGCCGAGTTTATTCCGATCCTGGAGGAAGCGGGACTGATCTATGATCTGGACTGCTATATATGGAACTGTGTCTGTGAGGATCTTCAGCGCTGGAACAAGCAGGGGGATCGCCGTACGATCTCCGTAAACCTGTCACGCTGTGATATCCGGGAAGAACTGAACACCCCGGGACATTTCTTTGATCTGATAAAGACATATGATCTGTCTCCCGACCAGCTTCGGATTGAAATCACCGAAAGCGCGTTCGCAGAAAATCCGGAACTGCTGATCAAAACGACCGTGAAACTGAGAGAGTTTGGCTTCCAGGTTGAAATGGATGACTTTGGCAGCGGTTATTCTTCCCTGCATATGCTCAAGGAAGTTCCGGTTGACCGTATTAAGCTGGATCTTGATTTCCTTTCCGGCGCAGGTGATCCGGAGCGTGGACGTATTATTATCAGTCATGTAGTACAGATGGTTCAGTCACTGGGCATGAATCTGATCGCGGAAGGTGTAGAGAATATTTCGCAGGCAAATTTCCTGAAAAGCAGAGGCTGCGTCGAAATGCAGGGCTTCTACTTCTATAAACCGATGTCTTCCAAAGAGTTTGAAGAACTCGGAAAAACAAAAACATCTTCCAACGCGAAAGAACCAAACTGAATGAAGTTTTAAAAAAGAAATACCCACAGAGGGGTGAATGCCGTTCACATTCTCTGTGGGTGTTTTATTCTTCCTGTGATGAGTGTGTTGAGGGGGAGCCTTTGCGGGTGTGCTGTTCCCGAGCTTCCTTAGGGGTCATGCCGAACTGCCGCATAAAAAGGCGGTTGTAATAACTCTGCTGATTGAAGCCGCACTTGTATGCAATCTCTGAAATGCTGAGATCCGTGTTGTTCAGCAGAAACACACTTTTCTGAAGACGGAAGGAATGAAGATGATGAATCGGGCTTTTCTGAATATAGGTGCGGAACAGACGCGTGCATTTACTCCGGGACACTTTGCCGGATTCTGCAATCTGATCCAGCGTCAGCTGCTCCGAGTAATGTTCTCCGATATAAGCCATCATCTCGCGTAGGGAAGCGATATCGGTATTCTGAGAAAACGTATCATTCGGATTCGTATGCCGGTAGATTCGCAGTATCTGACGCAGCTGGGAAAGGTAGTGTGAGAGAACCGCGAACTCATATTCCTGCGGTTTATGCCGGAGCAGTTCAAAGATCGCATCCATGTCCGCAAAGAAAAGCGGGTTGCTGGGGCTTATGATTGTCGAAGAAAATGACGGATCATGGATCATCCGTTCCAGCCGATGCTGAATAAAAGGATTGCTTATCAGATCTGGTTTTACGATAAGGAGCCGGCACTCCGCCGGTCCGTCCGGTACATCAACCAGTTCCCGGATGCGGTTGCTGTTGAGGAAGAGGCAGTCTCCCTCTTTTACCCGGACACGGGATCCTTCGATTTCCATTTCCACGGTGCCTTTCATAATCCGGACCCAGATGAAATCCTCCCGGAAATGAGAACACATGTAGCATGTTTCCGATTGCTCGATTATTCCGTCCACAGCGATTATGGGCAGATCTTCCGAGAGATATTCATAGTCATACACGGCATCCGACAGGGAGCTTTTTTTGTTTGACTGATTCATGGTAATGATTCCTTTGTGCCAATAGTATACCCGATTGTACTATTAACATACGAATTTGATTCTTAAAATACTCTTTGCATGATCCAATAATGCAAAAGGAGAGAAGATTATGAAAAAGTTTATGACAGCAGCAGCTGCAGTAATTCTGCTTGCGGGCTGCGGTTCTTCCACAGGCACAGCTGAACCTGCGGCAACCGAAACACCGGAAGCTACAACGGAAGCTGCACCGAAGGAAGAAGTACAGACAGTCGGTGAATATACTGTCTACAATTCCACAGGCGAATCCATTACAGAGCTGTATCTGTATCCGACCGGTTCTGCAGACAAGGGAGAGAACCTTGCCGGCGACCATGGTTTCAAGGATGCACATGCAGTGGGACTGACCTATGACGCAGGTGACAAGGCTGCTGATACAGCACTTACACTTGAGTTCACAACCGAATCCGGTTACAACGCAAAGTTTGAGACACTGCACATTGAAACAGCTCCGCTTACACTGCTTGCGGCTGACGCTCTGACAGGTGCTACACCGCTCGCATTCCAGGCTTCTACAGCGAAGTATACAATTTACAACAAGACCAAAGAAAACGTTACTGAGCTCTATATGTATGCGACAGGCTCCTCTGATAAGGGCGAAAACCTCATTGACGGAGCGAAGGAACCGGATGGCCAGCAGGTAATCGAATTCGAATCCGTTCCGGAATGGCTGGTAAAGGAAGATGGTTCGCTTTCTCCGATCACACTGGAGTTCACAACCGAGTCCGGTTACACAGCATCCTTTACAACCCTGTCCTATGAAGTCGCTCCGATTCAGCTGATTTCTGAGGATATGGTTACCGGTGCTACAAAGATCAAATTTGGTCTTCCTGAGTAATCCTAAGAGACACTGAAAAGACAAAATGCTGAGACAGATGCTGTTTCAGTATTTTTTTATTTATGATTATCTAATTCTTCTCTGCCAGATACCATGCGATCAGATCATCGGTTACTTCACCATAAGACTGTATCCCGCTTTCTTCCGAAAAGGTTTTGAGATACGTATCATTGATGTGATCCGAAACTTCCTGAAGAGGGGAATCGTAGGAATCATAAACAGATCTGGTATCATTTCGATCAAGAAACAGCAAACGGCCGCCCTCTGTTTCCAGATACTGTTCCTTCAGCTGAAGACACTGCTGTGGCTGTACGGAATATAAAGAAGAAAAACAGTAAGAAAATGCGGAGTAGTATCCACTGTACAAAAAGCGGATATCATCACTGTGTACACAGGCAAGAAAGGCGGCGAAGTTCGCTTCTTCTTCACTGGCAATGCCAAGACGGTGTGCTGCTTCGTGCGCCATCGTAAAAGGCATCGGTGCAGAAGGAACCGATAACGGGACGCCTGCTTCTCCGCTCAGCGGCATAAACATTCCGATGATCCCGTTGTACATCAGGTATTCGCCGACTACCGTCAGTTTCTTAACCGGCAGATTCGATCCCTGCAGAACCGGATACTGTTTTCCCAGTTCTTCATAGGAAGCGCCGGCTTTACGCGCCAGCGCATTAAAGTCTGACCGCAGCAGATGTCCTTCCGGATCCCGGTCCACCAGCAATGCATAGGAAGAAGCTTTCTGAAGATAGAATTCACAGGCATCCGCCAGTACTTCGGTTTCATACATCTGTACGTCATATCCAAGCTCTTCTGCTAACGGCGGGGCATAGTGATTCAGCATCCACCCGAGAACCGCTTCCGAAAGAAGAACCGATGCGATCAGCAGTAAAGATGTAAACCAGGCAAGAAACCGCTTATGGTTTCGAATGGTATGGATCAGTGACAGTATTACGGCAAGGATCAAAAAGGGAAGAACGAAATCCCATACGGCGCCCGGACAGAATGAAGTGATCCGTGACAGGAAAAAGATCCACTGCCTGGAGAAATTACGGTAAGCAGGGAAGAAGAAATTCGGAAAATGAAGGAACAGCATCATTGCTGTACCATCCAGCAGAACCAGAAAGATGGCAATCGCAAGACGCATCCAGTCGTTCTTTTTCATCTTTCATCATTGTAGGGCATGAAGCAGAAAATATGAAAAAGAGATGTGCTCCTTACACATCTCTGCAAAGCATTGTAAAAGCCGGTATGCAGCGTACTGAAGGGATCCGTTGCGCTCTGCAGACGAAACGCAGTCCTGCCATCCGTTCTTCATGAGGGGCAGGAACGCTGTGTTCATGAGATACGTTGCACAGTCGATATCCGTTTGAATCATTGCAGCTACAGGGTGTTGTGGCGATCCCGGTCTTTCTGCAGTGCTCATCCAGCCAGTTCTGTTATTTTGTTTTGCCGCATAAAAAAACCGCAGGCTTACTGCGGGGAGTTGGTATATATTCACACGCTTGTTTCCAAGCGAGATTGGCGATATATATTACACATCTGACAGTGTCAGATGAGGCTTGCGTCATCGTC
>JAEEPV010000338.1 GCA_016284975.1 Solobacterium sp. | reverse complement strand
TGGAAGACTGAATCTTCGTCCTGGAACGATCGTAAGCTGGATGCATGAATTTGGAGAAAAGAGCGAATATATCCGGACAGTTCATTAACATCGATTCAGGTAATGACTATCTTTCTCTGTTGAGTGTGATACAGACGGAAAGTCTGAATAATCGAAACGTAATGGAGAAGATTCAGGAGATACTGGAACATACACCTCATAACCTAAACGAGCACTCGAAAGAGTGCTCAAGTTCTATCAGCTAGGATTTATTCGGTGAATATTTACCTTTTCTTGCAGGATCTGTAAATGTTTTTTTCAAAAATCGTGTTTTCTTATATATAATTTTTATGGAGGTTTTTCAGCAATATGGATGAAAAAACAATTGAACTCGAAAAAGTAACGCTTAATTTCAAGCGGGACGGAGATACACTGATTATTCAGCCGGTCGGACGGATCGAATCCGCCAATGCTGCCAAAGCAGAAGCTGCCGTTCAGGAAGAGCTTCATGATATCAATGCGGTACAGCTGGATTGTGAGAAACTGGAATACATTTCCAGTGCAGGTCTTCGGATTATTCTGCGAATCAAGAAAACCTACGACAAGGTCAGTGCGGTCAATGTATCAAATGAAGTATATGAAATATTTGAAGTGACCGGATTCTCAGAGATGATCGATGTCCAGAAAGCATTCCGCACCATCTCGGTAGAAGGCTGTGAAGTCATCGGTTCCGGTGCCAACGGCATTGTTTACCGTTATGACGAAGATACGATCGTTAAGGTATTCCGCAATCCGGATGCCCTCGATGAGATCAAGCGAGAGCGCGAGCTTGCCAGAACTGCATTTGTGCTTGGCGTTCCGACCGCGATTTCTTACGATATCGTAAAAGTAGAAGGCAACCTTTACGGTTCCGTATTCGAAATGCTCAACGCAGATACCTTCCAGCATCTGCTGATTACCGGTCAGAAGAGTGTTGAGGAAGTCGTCTCTATGAGTGTTGATCTTCTGAAAACCGTACATTCCAGACTGCCAAAACCCGGAGTGCTTCCTTCCCGCCTGGATGTCGCCAGAAAACGTCTTGCGCTGATCTCTCCGCTGATTCCGGCAGATGCCGCTGAAAAGCTTACATCGATGGTAAATGCCATTCCGGAAAACGGTCATATGATGCATGGTGACTTCCACGTTAAGAATGTCATGATTCAGGATGGTGAATGCCTGCTGATCGATATGGACACACTCTGCACCGGTGATCCGATCTTTGAGTTTGCCGGCATGTATCTGCCGTATGTGGGATTCGGTGAGATTGATCCGGATGACCCGGTTAAGTTCTTCGGCATTTCTACGGAAGTATCCCATCGGCTTTTCTACGAAACAACCGAAGCTTACTTCAAAGACCAGGAACTTACCTTTGAGCAGATTCTGGTCCGTGCAAGAATTCTTGGCTACAGTCGTATTCTCTACTACTGTGCAGTCGGCAAGCATATGAAGCCGGAACAGATTCCAGATCGTACCGAATACGCACGGGCGAAGCTGCTGGAACTGCTGCCGCAGACCGATGAGCTCTCTGCTCACATAACATATTGATTCACCTGTTCCAGGGGGAGGAGGTAAGCTCTTTGAGAACAACAACGCTTTTAGCCACTACAGAAAACATTTCGGCCGCAATCGGTTTCGTAACGGAAGAACTGGATTCTTTTAACTGTCCAATGAACACCCGGATGAAAATAGAGCTCGCAGTAGATGAAATCTTCTGCAATATTGCCTCCTACGCATATGCACCTGGTGTCGGAGAAGTCGTGATCGAAGTGGACTATGACGAAAAAGACCGGTCTGTTCATATCGTATTCAAGGACAAAGGAGTCCGCTATGATCCGCTTGCCAAGGATGATCCGGATGTCACCCTGTCCGCCAGAGAACGGGAAATCGGCGGTCTTGGGATCTACCTGGTCAAGAAGTCCATGGACGACATGTACTATGAGTACCGGGATGGAATGAATATCCTGCATCTGGTCAAAAAGATCTGAAGCCTCAAAAGACAGAGCTCTCGCCCCAACGTCATTAAGTTAATCACGCATATGTCTTGAATTGGAAACGTCCGTTTACTGAAAGGTGACGGTCGTTTTTTTCTTAAACTTTTTTCGCCTTGTCTATTGACAAGGCCCTAAAAATCGGGCTCCTCGCTTCGCTC
>JAEEPV010000337.1 GCA_016284975.1 Solobacterium sp. | reverse complement strand
ATATCTGGATATGAGCTGGAAGAAACAGAGACAGGATTTCTCGGATCTTCCAGCGGAAACGCTGCAGCATGAAATTGATCACTTAAAAGGAATTCTGATTTGAAGAGCGGGAGATCCAAGAAGAAAAATCCGGCATGTTTGCATGTTTGAAAAACTGTCAATAAAGCATGTACTGTTTTCAATTGAACTCATTTTTCCTTTATGCCTATAATGAAAAGAACATGCATTAATGGAGGCATACATATGGCAGTTTTTGAAATACTCAAGCAGAAAAATGAACAGTCGGAATGCAGTTATAACGGATTATTAAGTTCGTTTCTGGAACAGAAGGAACTGCCGGATGAAACGCTCCGAAAGGCTTTTGCGGAAATCGCAGAATCAGAACCTGAGACGCAAATTATCTGTGATCTTGCGGATTCCGTAAAACTGGATGCGATCAGCAACCGAATTATTCATTACCGTGATATCAGCAAGCTTACGGGCAATCCAATCGTCTATCCATATATTCTTTATGCAACAGATGGAAATGTGGATCGGGCAATGCTGGTACTTCCGTATGAAGAAAACGGTTATCTGTATGCCCGCGGCTATTACTACTGCATGAGCGAAGCAGGAGGGGAGTTCTACGATGCCCGCAATGAGATCCTTGAAATCTGCACAGACAGCAGTGAAGAAATTGTCAGCAGCTGGAACAGACTGAAGGATGGCAAAGCAGGGATGGTTCAGAGGCAGCTGGACCGGAATCATTATAAAGATTTTGAAGAACTCAAAGCGCAGGCCTACAAGGCAAGTGAGTTATTAAAGGAAGAAGCTTCTGCAACATTAAAAGATCTTACTGACCGTCGGGATCTGATCCGCCGGTATGTAGTTCGGTGGTTCCTGCTCAAGAAACTGCTGTACGTGCAATATATGGTCAATAAAAGCATCCGCGTGGAAGTTCATGAGGGTGATATTCACAAACAGCGTAATCAGGCAAGGCTTAATGCGGATGAAGTTCCGATTCTGAGCTATCGTCAGATGTGGGTTATCGGAACGGAAGAAGAAGGAAATTAAATCTTTCAAGAAAATATATATAAAGGGGTTGTGATTCAGCCCCTTTTTACATGGTATAATTCACGTTAAGAGGAAAAAAGCAATGTTTCGTTCATCAAATGGAGGATTCTGGATCCTGTTCGTACTATTCTTCGTGTTTGGGTTTACAAACACGTTGCTGCCGCTGCTGCTGATCTTTGGCTCAGTTGCTTTAATCATGTTTCGAGCGATAGAGTCATCCAAAACAAATACCTATACCAGAGATACGGCAACCAGACGCCGGACTACCGTAAATCGTTATGGTATGTCTGACAACCAGCACTCTGCAGACAAGAAGGCAAGAGTCAACGCCTATCTTTTAAAACGCTTCCGCACTGGTGAGCAGGCGATTACGCTTTCCAGCGGCAGCCATAACATCGTTCTGACTCTGAAAAATGACCGGTTCTCGAGTCTGGATGCGCTGGAAGTGGACTGTGACGGGCATTATTTCCGTACCGTCGCTGATTTCCGGCGTGATTATCCGCAGATCTACGATCAGATGTTTGATACCTTGCTCACCATGGAGCAGAATGATGTCGCGGTGAAACAGCCTGAAATCGTAGATGTGGAATATGTGCCTAAGACGGGTACTGCTTCTGCGTCCGCAAAGGCGAAAAAGAAAGAAAAAGAAGAAAAGGCAGCTGAGGCTCCGAAACCTTCGGATGCCAGTTCCTTCCGTGAAGCAATCAATGCGCTTAATGAAGGTATTCCGGATGAGGAGATTTCCAATGGTCTTTATGAGACCAGTGCGCTGCTCAAACAGCTGGATGATCTGGAGAGGGCATTCCCGGCTCAGAAGGGAAAACTCAATAAGCTATACAACAATTACCTGCCATATCTCATCGGAATTCTGCAGCAGTATACTAAGATGCAGCACGTACAGACGGATGCGAACTATGAACGCAACGTTCAGGGTCTTAAAGATACCATCAGCCATATCAACAGTGCGATGAAGGATCGCCTGATTCCGGCAATGTCGGAAAGTGATTCCATTAACCTGTCCGCGGATATGTCTACGCTTGAAGCGATGCTTCGCAAAGACGGCATGACTGCAGATGATGATATTCTGGAAGCTCTGAAGCGTCAGGAAAGCAGTATGGAATCCGGGGAAAGCGGATTACAGGGGTAATATATGAAAGACCGCAGTAAAGAAAAAGAACGTCTGATGCGGGAAGTTCTGAACAAAGATCGTTCCAAAACCTATAACAAAGACAGCGATATCGTTCTGACAACGGACAGTGGTTCCGGAGAAGATGCGATTGATAAAACAGCCAAAGATGTCTCGACGATGTCGAACATGATCAACACAGCTTCACAGGCCACCAGCGACCTTTTGAAGAATGCGGACCGTTCGTTTGATGAACTTCGCAAACTGCTGGTTGGTCAGCAGAAGGATCTGGAAGAACTCTCAAAGGACAACGGCTTCAATCAGGATGATATGGAGCGCGTACAGAAAGAGATTGAACAGGATTACGGACTTACCAAACAGGAGGCAAATAAGCCGGCTGTACTCAGAGACTTTGACTCCGCAAAGGTTTTTGGTGAGGTTTTGACCGAAATGGACGAAGAGATCGTCGGACAGAATGAGGCTCTGGAAGAGTTATGTGTCGCATTCCGAAGACCCTATGTCATGGGTGTGGAAGAAGGAAAACCAAAGAATGTCATTCTTGTCACCGGTCCAAGAGGCAGCGGCCGGCATGCCTGCATCACAAAAATGGCAAAGTCGCTGTTTGAGCATCGGGTGATCGGCAGCGATGATGTATATACCGTGGATATGAGCCTCTATCAGAGCGGAGCACAGGAAGGGATTTTCCTGCAGGACCTCTATAAAGATCTTTCCGGACACGGAGAAATAATCTGTTTTGAGAATTTTGAAGTGGGATTTCCGGGATTCCTCAGAATGGTGGACTCACTGGTCTGTGAAGGAAAAGTCACGCTGTCAAAGCGTTATGTTCTGAACAAGGGAATTCTGGTTGAGAATCAGACCGGACTTGTTAAGGATGCGGTTGATTCACTTTCCGCAGCCGGCAAGTATCTGGTATTCATTACAACAAACGGAACCAAGGCGGTACAGAATGCCTTTGGTGCCAACTTCCTGTATCATGTGCTCGATATCGTTACACTGACACAGTTTACAGAAAATGATGCGCTGGAATATACGGAGCGTCTGTCCAAAACGCTGGAAGAAAAGGCAAACCGTAATCTCAAGATAGCCGTTAATGTAAAGGATGATCTCAAGCACTGGGTCGTAGACAACTATGACAAAACCAACGGGGCCGATGCACTGAATGGACTCTTTGATGACTTCTACATTTCGCTCAGTCAGGCGGCTCTTGTTGAAAACCTCGCTGCCGGAATACCGGTATCAATGGAAGTGAAGGACAGCATTCCTTCCGCCGTGTTTGGTGAAAAGTCCGTTGGACTGACCCGCTCCAAAACAAGTGCGGAAGAAATTGAAGCGGTTAATAAAGAACTGGATGAGATTGTCGGACTTGAAGAAATCAAAGCATATATCAAAGCTCTGCAGAATCACATCCGCATGCAGGAGATCCGTAAGGCTCAGGGCATGAAGACCAGCGAAATCTCCAAGCATATGATCTTTACGGGAAACCCGGGAACAGGTAAGACTACGATTGCGAGACTGCTTTCCCGGTATATGAAAGCCATTGGTGCACTTACGCAGGGTCAGCTTGTGGAAGTTACCAGAGCAGATCTGGTTGCACAGTATGTTGGTCAGACGGCACCGCTTACGATGTCAGTCATCAAATCAGCAATCGGCGGAGTTCTGTTTATTGATGAGGCTTATTCCCTTTACCGCGGAAAGGATGATTCCTTCGGTCTTGAGTGTATCGATACGATCGTCAAGGCAATGGAAGACAACCGTGATAACCTGATTGTGATCCTCGCCGGTTACAGCAAAGAGATGGAAGTATTCCTGGAGTCCAACAGTGGTCTGAAATCACGGTTCCCGAATACAATTCATTTCCCGGATTATACCGGTGAAGAACTGCGCAAGATTGCAGTAATTCAGGCGAAGGGTAAGGGATATGTCATTGAAGAAGGCGCCCTTGGTCCGCTTGAGGAATTCTTTGACAAGGTGCAGTCGATCAATGCGGCGGAAGCCGGAAACGGCCGTCTGGCACGGAATGTGGTTGAAGATGCGATCCTGAAGCAGTCAGGACGTGTGGTCAATGACAGTAATGCAAAGATTGATGAACTGAAACTGGAAGATTTTGATCTGACGGTGAAAGTTCAGCCGGCTGATGAATTCAAGGATCTTCGTGAATTCAACGAAATGCTGAAGAATGCAGGCAAATAACTATAACCGTTAATGAAAACAGCGGTCTGTTTTCCGGAATGATCCAGGATGCGGGCTGCTGTTTTTTGGTTTCGGTTCAAATGGTGAAGTCCTGCAGTCTTCCGCTTTGTGTTAACCCAAAGCAAGCAGGAATAATGATAAAATAGGGCAGGCAGGT
>JAEEPV010000336.1 GCA_016284975.1 Solobacterium sp. | reverse complement strand
TATCCTGCCATTGCCGCACAGTTATGTGAGTGGATCAATGAAACCGGGACATCGGTTCCAGTCACGATCGCGGATAATATGACCCTGAAGGAAAATGAAATTCAGGAAGCGATGGATCAGGCAGTCTGTGAAGCAGGCGGAGTAATCGGGTTGAACTATGCGACTGCGGAATCCATGGATGCTATGCATGGGAATCATCCGGAATGGCCGCTGTTTGGAAGTGAAACGGTCAGCGCCTATGGATCAAGAGGGGAGTATCGGGCAAAGGGCATTGATTCGAAATCACTTCGGGTCAGTGCTTATGACACAGAATCGGTTGAGTGGGGAACGACCGCGAGACAATCCTGGCTGGACACGATCACAAGAGACTATATTGCCGGGGAGTTTGTATGGACTGGTTTTGACTATATTGGTGAACCGGAGCCGTGGAACGGTCTTGAACCGGGCTCGGTGACCGGTACGGAACCAATCCCGCACAGCTCTTACTTTGGAATTGTTGATACTGCCGGTATTCCGAAGGATTCTTATTTTTTCTATCAGAGTCAGTGGCGAAAGGATCTTACCGTGCTTCATATTCTGCCGGACTGGAATCAGACAAATATTCAAAAAAGCTTCCTGGGAAATGTTCCGGTGAGTGTATATACCAATGCTGCATCAATTGAACTGTTTCTTAACGGAAAATCGCTTGGAAGAAAGGACGCAGAGATTCATGAAACAGCTGCAGGACAGACCTATCGCACCTATGACGGAAAGCTGTCGGCAGAGTGGAACGTTCGTTATAAGACAGGGGAACTCAAAGCAGTCGCTTATGATGAAAACGGTGAAGTGATTCAAAAGACTTCCGGACGATCTGTTGTTAGGACCAATGTGCAGGCTTCCAGGCTGATTCTTGAATGTGACCGTACAGAACTTTCAGCAGATGGCCGTGATCTTGCGTATCTGACTGTTGCCCTGAAAGATCGTTATGGAAATGTGGTCAGCGATGAAGACCGAACCGTAACGTTTGAACTGGAAGGCAGCGGTGTACTGCTTGCGGCAGATAATGGAAATCCGGCAGATCTGCAGGGATATCAGGATGGTACAAAAACAAAGCGAACCCGTGATACGTTCCATGGGAAAGCTGTTGTGATTGTAAAAAGTACACAGAGTGAAGGAACCATCCGAGTCCGGGCATCCGCAGAAGACCTGCCGGAGGCGGAAGTGGTAATTGAAGTAACGCAGCAGCCGCGAGAACTGTCCTGTGTTGATCGATTGGCAGAGAACCTGAGGAGGAACGAAGAATGAACCAGTATCTTGTATTTGACTGGGGCGGAACCTTTCTGAAATATGCCGTCATGAATGAAGATACGGAAATACTCGAAAAAAGCAAAGTCAAAGCTCCTTCCTCGGATTCGGACAAAGAGGATCTGTTTTCCCGTATTACCCCGATTGTTGAACAGTACCGGGATCGTGTGAAGGGAATTGCAATCTCCATGCCGGGGATGTTGGATGATCGGACCGGTTATGCAAAAACCAGTGGTGCGCTGAAGTTTTTTATCGGCTGCGATGTCGGTAAAGAAATTCGAAACCGGTACGGATTTCCGGTATCAATTGAAAATGATGGGAAAGCTGCAGCGCTTGCGGAGCACTGGAAAGGCAGTCTGAAAGGCTGTAAAAACTGCGCGGTCATGATAATCGGAACCGGGGTTGGCGGCGGCATTATTCTGAATGATCAGCTGCTGGTCGGGAAAGATTTTTCTGCCGGAGAATTCAGCTTTGTTATGGTTAATGAGAAGAAGAATGATCTGGATGACGGATACTGGTGCCGATATGGACATGTTGGTCTTTCGAAAATACTGGCAGGACGCACTGGAGAAGACTATCACAGCCTTGACGGTATTGAAATCTTCCGGCGGATCCGGAATCACGATTCTGACGCGATCGAAGCACTGAAGGAATTTACCTATGGATATGCCGTTCAGATTTATAATCTGAGCATACTTCTGGATCTGGAACGAGTGGCAATCGGCGGGGGAATATCGGAAGACCCGCTGCTCATGGATTGTCTGCATGACAGTATCCGCCGCTTTCAGAACGAATTGCCGTTTGGACCGGAGAACGAACATCTGCCGATGGCAGAAGTCGTTGCGTGCAGGTATCGTAATGATGCCAATCTGATTGGCGCGCTGTATCATCATCTGTATGGAACATGGGAGAACTAGCAAATGGAAGTACTGATCGGCGGACTCTGGCAGCCGGTTAAGATCACACGCAGGAGAGTGAAGAACATTACACTGCGGATCTCAAAGACCGGTGAAATCCTGATTACCTGCCCGAAGTATGCCATGGAATGGGAAATTCAAAACCTGATTAACTTCAATGAAGCATGGATCCTGAATCAGCAGCTCAAGCGCAGCCGGGAAAAT
>JAEEPV010000335.1 GCA_016284975.1 Solobacterium sp. | reverse complement strand
TCCGTCTGAAGAACCGGAAAGTGTTCCGGTTGATCCTGGTTTATGCCGGCGGGCTCTCTTCCATTCTCGCGGGACTCGACGAGGAATCCGGTCGAAAGATCATAAGGGAATTCTCTGCCTCACTTCGCGGAATCACAGATCTTACAGTATTCCGGATCAGTGAAGAAGTATTTGCGATTCTGCAGGATGAAATAAATGAAGTGGTTACACAGGAGTTGATGATCAATCTCAGGACCGAGGCGATGAGTGCACTGCGGTATGACAGGCGGCAGTACTATCTGAATCTTCATGCATGTGTGAGTGATCTTCCGAAGGATATCAGGACGATGGAGGATCTTGAAATCACAGCGGCACTGCTGAAAGAAGCCGGTTCTTTGAACAAGGGCGGAAAACTGATGATTCGGGATCTCGATGTTGAGAAGGAAAAGAAGATGCGGGAAGAAGTGCATACGTTAAGTAAAGCACTTCAGGAAAACCGCATGGAAGTCTGGTACCAGCCGATCATGAATACGGAGACCGGTAAGTTTGACTGTGCGGAAGCTCTGATCCGGATGAAGGCAGCGGATGGCAGTTATGTGCCGCCGGGCCGGTTTATTCCGGCGGCGGAGAGAAGCGGACTGATCATCCGGATCGGACGGTTCGTAATACAGGAAGTATGTGCCTTCCTTGCGGGAAAAGAACGGGAAGAACTCGGAGTCAGCTATATTGAAGCGAACCTGTCGGTTGAAGAATGCATACAGGAAACGCTTCCGGCCATGCTGAAAAATACCCTGGAAGAATACCAGGTATCCCCGAAGCTGTTAAACATTGAAGTGACGGAAACGGCAGATGACACCGTCAGCGAACTGATGATGCATAATATGACCCTGATCCATGAGGATATCGGAATCGAACTTTCTCTGGATGACTTTGGTACGGGATATTCCAATCTGGCGCGGGTGCTCAATATGCCGGTCGGTGTCGTCAAGTTTGACCGATCGATGCTGCTGAAGGCATTTGAGACGGAAGAAGGGCGGATCGTCTTTACCCGGCTTGCGGAAGCGGTTCACAATATCGACCGGAAGATCGTTTCCGAGGGAGTGGAAACGAAAGAACAGGCGGATTTTGTAACGTCGCTTGGAATCGAGTATATTCAGGGATTCTATTATGCAAAGCCCATGCCGAAGGAAGCGTATCTAGAGTTTTTGCGGGCTCATAATGGTGCTGCCTCATAAACCGGCGTGCGTGCTATACTAATGCCATGCCATCCTATACGATCGTGGCCCGTCCGGATGATCTTTCAAAAGAATTGAAATTTCAGACGGAACAGGTACTGAAAGCACATGGATATGAAGAAAATGAGGCGTCCTGCGATACGGTATTCGTGATTGGCGGGGACGGCACATTTCTTTATGCGGTACATCAGTTCATTGACCGGCTCAATGAGGTAAAGTTTTTTGGCATTCATACCGGTACGTTCGGTTTCTATACGGATTACCGGGATACGGATTTTGATGAGTTCATCCGGATCTTTCTGAGCGGAGAATGCACCGATTATGCATATCCGATCCTGGAAGGGAAAACAGACAACGGTGAGGCCTTCTATGGTGTCAATGAGATCCGTATTGAAAACGCAGCCAGAACACAGGCAATGGATGTCTATATAAACAATCGGATGCTGGAACAGTACCGTGGTACCGGCATGTGTGTATCAACACAGCTGGGTTCCACCGCATATAACCGGTCTCTTGGAGGAGCGGTGATTGCGGAGGGTCTTCCGGTGATTGAAATGACGGAGATGTCCGGTATTCATCACAACAAGTATCACTCGCTGAAATCCCCGCTGATTCTGAGTGATCAGTGTTCGATTACCTTTGTGTCTGACAATTTCGCGGGAGCACTGCTTGGTGCAGACAGTGAAGTGTTCCCGATGGATAAGATCCGCAAGCTGACGATAAGGGTGTCAAAGGATAAGTGTGTACGGATGCTGAAGGGACGGAAAGTAGATTACTTTGATCGTCTGCAGGCGTTATTTTAAATAAGATGTGAGGTAGTTATGCGAACTTGGCGTTCTCTGTATGAAATGTTATGGTTCCCAATCACCGTTCTTTACTTTGCGGTGTTTTTGCTGGGATTTGGAAATATTCTGTCCAATGATGCCTATTCGGCAATCATTGACGTTAATAATGAATTTGTACTGCTTGCGGCAGAATGCATGATAAGAATCGGAACGTTTATGATTGCGAACTTTCCGTTACTGTTCCTGATCCGTCTTTCTGCCCGTAAATCCGGCAGTGCGACCACCATGATTTCTGCGATCAGCGGTTATATCGCATTTCTGGTCGTATCCATGTATTTCGGCCGTCAGGACCTGCCCGCATCTGCGTATTCCTCGATACTGGGTCTTTCGATGACGACTGCCGGCTCGGCAACTGTACGCGGAGGTGTTCATTATCCGATGCAGACGGGTGTCCTTGCGACAGCGGTTGTTTCCGTAATCACTCTGACCAGTCATACCCGGTCCCGCAATCGAAGCGAATACAGCTTCTTCAGCTTTATTTCCCGGGATACCTGGTGTGTGATCCGTACCGTGATCTTCTCAGGAATTGCCGGACTTCTGGTGACCTATATCTGGCCGTATGCGGTAAACCTGATTACAACCTCTCTGGAATATATCGCTAAAGATACAACCAACCCGGTAAACCTTACCCTGTATGGAATGCTGGAACGGTTCCTTGGCGTGCTGAACCTTGGTACACTGATTCGCTCACCGTTCTGGTATGGTTCCAGCGGCGGTACCTGGATCTCCATGGCCGGTACGAATATTGCCGGTGACGTCAATATCTGGACTGCCCAGACAGAGGCTTCTTCGATAACCGGTATGGCCGGACGCTTCATTACGCCATACTATGTGATCAATATCTTCTCGGTACCCGGTATGTTATGGGCATTCTATTCCCTGCAGACCGACCGTCTCGAGCGAAGGCGTCTGCTGATGTTCTACGTGGTGGTGACTATCATGTCGATCCTTACCGGAACGCTGCTGCCGCTGGAACTGAGCCTGGTGCTGCTCTGTCCGCTGCTGTTTGTTATGCATGTTGTATATATGGGCATCCTGTTTGGGGTATTCCATGCGATGCATATCTATCTCGGCTTTAATTATCATGGAACTGCGACACTTACGGCATTGCCCGGAACCCTGTTTGAATATCTGACGTATTTCCAGAACTCGGCGATCCATGGAACGCTGATCAAGATCGCGGTTGTCGGTGTAATCTCCTTTGTGATCTACTTCCTGATGACTAGATTCTATTTCAAGTCTCTGGCACTGGATCTGTTCCATACCGGATACAAGGATGAAGTGATCGAGGGAACCATTCAGGCAGTCGGCGGTGTTGAAAACATCAAGATGATCAATGCGGGTACCGAACGCCTGATCATCAGCCTGTATGACTCCTCAAAGCTGAATGTTGACCAGCTGCTGGAACTCGGAGCGATCCGGGTAGCGGAAACGAAAGCAGGCTATGCGATCGGGTACGGCGCAAGAAGCACCATGATCCGAATCGGTATCAACAACTACATGCGCAAGACCATTCGCAGTATATAGGAATTGAAAACGGCAGAAATGCCGTTTTTACGTATCCATTCAGGGGTATTGGCCATATAACTAATAAAGAAATACCTGCAGTTATAACATTAGAACTATTTGCGATAATTATCAGTCATAGTAAAATAAAAGCGATGGAGATGTTTTCATTATGACGAATCGACTTCCAGAGAAATTAAGTGCGTTAAGAAAGCACTTTGGATATTCACAAGGGGATATCGCAGAAAAATTAAAAGTTCCGGTTACAGAGTACATGAACTGGGAAAACGGCAATACGATCTGCCGGATCGAACAGCTGTGTGCTATTTCAAGAATGTTCAAAACACCGGTAGAAGATCTTGCGGACAATACCCGCACCGTGACACTGCCGCGGCTTGATGAAGATGATGACAGTATTCAGATTGCCTTTGGTGGTATTACTGCCGGTGCGCTTCCGGAAAATGAACAGCTGACGGAAGACGTGACGGACAATCTGATCGTTTCCGGCCAGCCGCAGTATGAGGAAACAACGGAGGTTCCGTTTGAGGATCTGCAGAAGACAAGGGTTATGGATACCCAGCAGTTCCAAGAAACGACCGTAAACCGTATCGTGGATACCGGTACACAGGAACCAATCTATGAAGAGGAACCCCGGCCGGTGAAGAAAAAGCCTGCACCGAAGAAAGAGCCGGAAGGGAATCCGATCATCGAGACGCTGAAACAGCTGGACCGCAGAACATGGACCATTATCGGATGTTCGCTGGCGGCGCTTGTTGTGCTGATCTCCGTAATCTCTGCACTTTCCAGAAGACGTTCCGGTACGGATGTAGAAACCGGAACGGTAAATCGTCTGACACTGGGCAATACGTTTTCGATGTATCTGTCTTCCGAAGGAAATCTCGTGACTGCAGGTCAGAATATTCCGACAATCGATTCCGAAGATCTGGTACAGGTGTCCGCAGGTCCGGTATGGGCGATGGGTCTGAAGAAAGACGGTACGGTTGTATGTTCCGGAGCCGGTAATGCCTGCAAAGTGGATGACTGGAAAGACATTGTTATGATCGCTGCCGGTGACAATCACAGTGTCGGTCTAAAGAACGACGGCACGGTTCTCTGCAACGGCAGTACCGGCGCATGTTCGGTCAGTGACTGGAAAGATATCAAGGCCGTTTATGCCGGCAATGAGATCACAATCGGTCTTACCGATACCGGAGAGCTGATGGCATCCGGAAACTTCAGTTCCATTGAGAAAATACGGAATCTTACAAATGTAAAAACCGTGGATATCGGAAACAACCAGATTGCGGTAACCAGTATTGACGGAAGTGTTACCTGCTATGCGACGGGTTCTTCCTCTACGAGCAATACAGCTTCGTGGACCGGAATGGATACGGCGGTAACCGGCGGAAGCTTTGCGGCTGGTCTGTCCGGCGGAAGAGTCACGCTTGCAAGTACGGATGATGAGATGGTAAAGGCAGTCAGCGAATGGAGCGGTATTCAGTACATTGCCGCAAGAAACAACACGCTGATCGCTGTAAATTCCAACGGAAAGGTCATTGGAGCCGGTGACAACACCATGGGTGTTTATGGCGAGAATGATGCGGAACCGGAAGAAACAGCAGATAC
>JAEEPV010000039.1 GCA_016284975.1 Solobacterium sp. | reverse complement strand
GCTTTCTGTGAGCACATTTGTTCAGCATGCGGCAGAAAGCATCATTGAAAGGGATCTCGAAAGCGGGGAACTTACGATCGTTTCCGACAAGGATGATCTGTGCTGTAAAGTTCTGGTTTCCTATTCCGTAAGCCCGGATGAACATATTGAAAAGACCGCGCTTTACAAAATAAATCCCCAGCTTGCCGAGGTGAAGGAGAATCTTGAGACCTACTGCCGGGGAGCGATGGAAATTCTGAGTGAACCGGATCGGGTGATCCTGGCGATGTATGTTCCGACGAAAGTCCAGGAGGACTGATCAGCGGCTGCGTCTTCTGCGTCTGCGGATGCGATTGATCTGCCGCTCATAATCTCCGCTGTGAATCAGTTCATACAGGATCAGCTGCGAAAATGTAGAAACCGTGCAGGAGTAAAATCCTGCTTTTTTTTCGAAGTCTTCCAGTCTATCTTTCGGCAGGATCATATAGCCGATCCGTACGGAAGGAGCGATGGTTTTGGAAAACGTGCTGAGATAGATGACATGATGATCCGGCTCCATGCCAAACAGCGTATCCGCAGGTTTGCCGGACAGGGTAAACTCACTGTCATAATCATCTTCGATCAGTATGGCATTTCGTTTCTCTGCCCAGCGAAGATATTCTCTTCGCTTGGAAGCGTCGGCGGTAATACCGGTCGGCCAGCTGTGAAACGGGGTGATGTGAAGAACATCTGCCGTAGACCGTTCAAGTTCGCCGGAACGGATACCGTTGCTGCCGAGCTTCAGCTTTTCGACGGTTACACCATTTGCCTCGTACATCTTCAGGATCGTCTCATAGGAGGGATCTTCCACACCGTAAACTTTATCTCTGCCTAACATCATTACGATCAGCCCGTAGAGGTATTCCGCTCCGCTGCCGATCAGAATCTGTTCGGGCTGTACATGGATGCCGCGGCTTGTCAGAAGATGGTTTGCGATTGCTCCCTGAAGCAGAGGAAGACCGTGGGGAGGACTCTTGATCAGAATCTCTTCCTGATATTCGGAAAGCACCCGGCGAATCGTGCGGGCGAGAACGCTGAACGGAAAACTGTCTTCCGGAACATCGGTTGGAAAGCTGAACTCGGAATCGATTTCTTCCTGTACATTCAGTACCGAGTCGGAACGATAGGTGACAAACAGTCCGGCTCGTTCCTTCGGCTCGATATAGCCTTCTTCATTAAGCAGTTCCAGAGCGTGTTCGATCGTAACAAGCGACAGATTGAACTGACTGCTCAAGGACCGCTTGCTTGGCAGTTTGGTTCCATATGGGTAAACACCTTCGCTGATCGCATTCCGAAGGGTCTGATAGATATCAAGATATGCTGGTTTTTTCTTTCTCATCTGGTCTTATAAAATTCTCCTGATCTGGTATTTTACATAATACCACTAAGTACGTATCATGGTTGGAAAAGAGGGGGCGTTTTTTATGAGTGAGACTTTAAAAAAGAGCGGCACAGACCGTACCAAGATCCTGACACTGACTGCACTGTTTACGGGTATGAATATCGCGATGAGTTCCTTTGGGCTTCCGGTACCGGGCGGTCATCTGTACCTGAATGATATTGTGATCACAGCAGCGGCGCTGCTGCTGGATCCGCTTGATGCATTTATCGTCGGCGGTATCGGTGCGTTTCTCGGAGATCTGCTGTTCTATCCGACACCGATGTTCGTATCGCTTGTAACCCATGGTGTTCAGGCGGCGGTTATATCTTTCCTGGCATCGAAGGGGAATAAAGACAATTCGTTTCGTACAATGGCGATTGCGGCAGGCGTTGGTGCTCTGATCAATGTCGTCGGTTATACGATTGGAAGAGCGTTTATCTATGCAACCCCGCAGGCCGCAATGCTCAAGCTGCCGTTCCAGATCCTGCAGGCAGTTATCGGAGCTGTCTTAGGTGTATTGCTGGTAGACCGCCTTGGTCTTAAGAATCAGTTTGACCGTCTGTTTCATAAATAAGTTTTGACAGCCATCCATTCTGTTCTACAATAGCTTCATGAAAAAAGCGTTGATGATCGGTTCAACCGTCGCAGATATTATGATCTATGTAGACCATCTTCCTTCCGTGGAAGAAGATGTTGAACCTACCGGACAGACAATGTCGATTGGCGGCTGCTGCTTTAACGTTTCAAATATGCTGTCGTTTTTTCAGGTACCGTATACGCTGTTTTCCCCGGTGGGAAGCGGAATCTACGGTGCTTTTATTCTGGAAGAACTGAAGAAGCGGGGGATTGAACCGACACTTACCCGCAGTGACGCAAACGGATGCTGCTACTGTATTGTTGATAAAAACGGAAACCGGTCTTTTCTTGCCGTGCATGGCGCAGAGTATCTCTTCGAAAAAGAGTGGTTTGATGCGCTGGATGTCTCGGAATATACCGATGTCTATATCTGTGGTCTTGAGATTGAAGATAAGACCGGTGAAGTGATCGTTGATTTTATTAAGCGGAATCCGCAGCTGAATATCTTTTTTGCACCGAGTGCCCGCATCCTTCATATTCCGGACCCTCTGATGAATGATCTGCTGAACTGTTCTCCGATTCTGCATCTCAACCGGGAGGAAGCGTCCATGTATCTTCGATCGACTGGACAGCTTGAGGAAGCGGATCCGAACGTGATGGAACTCTGTCACAGACTGTATGAGCGTACAAAGAATACGGTGTTTGTGACGGATGGCGAAAAGGGTGCTTATGCGTTTGATGGAAAGAAGGATTACTGGGTTGCGGGCTTTCCGGCAAACGCGATTGACGGTACCGGTGCGGGAGACAGTCACATCGGCACCCTGATGGCATTAAGAATGCTGGGTTATTCCCTGGAGACAGCGATGCGGATTGCGGCATTTGTTTCGGCAAGAATTGTCTCACAGAGTGGTGCGCTTCTGAATGATTAGTCAAAACTCATTAAATATTCGATTTTCTTTCCTCCGCTGTCAGGAGAATG
>JAEEPV010000334.1 GCA_016284975.1 Solobacterium sp. | reverse complement strand
GTTCCAAGTTCCGTAATCGGTCTTACCATGGTTGCCCTGGGCACATCACTTCCGGAGCTTATTACCGCAATCACATCACTGCGCAAGGGTATCGGTGCGCTTTCGCTTGGCAATGTCATCGGCGCCAATCTCTTCAATATCGTACTGGTCAGCGGTACTGCCATTACGATCTCGCCATTCCAGATTCCGGCTGAGAAAATGTTAATGGGTATGAACTCCTCACTGCTGGTTGATATTCCGGTCATGCTGGGTGTTATGTCACTGCTGTGCTTCCCGGCTTTAGCGAAAGAGAAACTGTTCCGCTGGCAGGGTATCACGCTGCTGATCATCTATGCCTGCTTCGTCACCTATCAGTTCATGATCTGAGTTCATTCGATTTCATTACCTGATGTCAGTACATGCATCAGGTTTTTTGATGCGCAATAAGAAACTTGCTTCATATAAGACATCGTATGTGTTTGACAAGCTGTGCGAAGAATACATCCGCGTTATCACAGGTCCCGGCAGTCGAGTTCGCTTTGCCACCGTTTGTAAGCTCAAGATTGATGCTCAATCCGCTTACGAAAAAACTATGCTGTTTTAAAAAAGTGGTTACTACACCGAATTCATAAAATAGAATATATTTCCTAAATCGTTAATTTGCTTTTCCGATGTGATCTGCTTCGAGCATCCTTCCTTATACCCAGACTTCTGCTGGGCTATTGCTTTTCGATCGACAGTAAACTCTACAAAGCTCAGCATGATATGAAGGATCAACCTGGAAATCACACCGATTAATCATCGTGCGAAGAAATACTTATCTCAACTTCCCGAAGAAAATTCGGGGAGTTTTTTGCTTTCCGGCAATAAGTAAAATGAAGGGCTTCTTACAGCCGGGGAGGAAACATGGAACAATACATGCAGTTTGAAGAATTCGTGGAGTATGTGAAATCTGAGATCACCGGGCATCTTCCGTTATCGATGGCATCCGGAACGATAAGGATCGAACCGTTTCGCAAGATCGGTTCTTCCTATCTTTCCATGAGGATCGATCAGAAGTCTGCCCACGGTTCACCCGTTGTAAATCTGGAAGAATTCTACCGGGAGTACCAGCACAACAAGCCGGTGGAGGAACTGATCGATCAGATGTCGGAACTGTTAACGGAAGAAGTACCGTCCTTTGATTCAGCAGTTCTTGAGACCTATGAATCCGTTAAGACAAGACTGTTTGTGCGCCTGTGCAACCGTCACTGGAACAAAGAGTTTCTGAAGACCGTACCGCATCAGGATCATTCGGACTTTGCGGTAACCGTGCATATTCTGTTTTCAAATACCGATCAGAACTGGATCTCCACAACATTTACGAATACGATGCTGGAACACTATCACATCGAAAAAGAGAAACTGTTTGAGGATGCCTTTGAAAATGCGATGCGGCTGTTTCCCGCAAAGATTGAAGACATGAAAGAAATGTGGAAAGAGGAGGCGGGAGAAGCGGGACTGGTCTGGGAAACGATCCAGGATCGGGATGTACTTACCAATCAGGAACGGATCAATGGGGCAGCAGTGCTCTTTTATCCGGGCATGTTGAAACGTCTGGCCATGCGCTATCGATCCGGTTTCTATCTGGTTCCGACCTCAATTCATGAGTTTCTGGTGGAAAAAGACCGTGAGGATGTAAATATTGCCCAGATGGAACTGGGACTTGTTAAAACAAACCGTGCGGTGACCGAACAAAAAGAGTGGCTTTCAGAACACATCTATCACTATGATCCGTTCGCAGATGTACTGGAACGGGCGGCAGACTATCAGATGCGGATCAGAGCCTGATAGGAAACCGTATTAACGTGGTATGGTATGATGAGAACGTTTGAAGAGGACTAGTATGGATTATCACTTTTTCGCAACCGTATCACGGATGAAATACATCGAGCGCTGGGCACTGATGCGTTCCGGCCGCAGGGAAAATCTCAGCGAACATTCACTTGAGGTTGCCATGATTGCACATGCGCTTTGCCTGATCGGAAATGAACGGTTTTCCCGTCATCTGAATGCAGAGAAAGCTGCGCTTGCAGGGCTTTACCACGATGTATCAGAGATCATTACCGGAGATATGCCGACCCCTGTAAAATACGGGAATGATCGGATTCACGATTCCTACAAGGAAGTGGAAGCACAGGCAGTCAGCCGTCTTCTGAAACAGCTGCCGGATGATCTGAGACCGCATTATGAGGCAATCCTGCGGGAAACCCCGCAGAATGCGGAAGAGGCATATATGTTTGGTCTGGTCAAGGCGGCAGACAAGCTCTCGGCTCTTATCAAATGTATGGAAGAAAAACAGATGCAGAACCGGGAATTTGAGATTGCCTATGAAAGTACACTGGAAAAGGTCAATGAAATGGCTAAGGATTACCCGGAAGTTGAGGTATATCTGAAGGAATTTCTGCCTTCCTATGGAGAGGCATTGGATACGCTGTTAGGAGACTGATAGCGTTTTCATTTTAAAAAGTACTTTGTATAATGAGTTATAACTTATGGAAGCCAACAGATCAAAACCGGATCAGGAATATCTGAGTCTGAAAAAAACGTATGAGAAGAACCGGATCATGCTGGGAGAAGACGCAAAAGAAACACTGACTTCTCTGGACAGCCTGGCGGATTATTATGACCGTGCCGGTGATTATGATGAAGCGGTAGAGCTTGGAGAGGAACTCCTTTCAAAGCGTACCGAACTGTACGGAGAAGATCATGAAGCGACAATCGAAACCGCATTACGGCTGGCGGGGTATCATGCCCATCGCCGGGATTTTCCGATTGCCCTTCGGCTGGCAAAACACGCATATAAAAAGCGGACCGCTAAAAACGGAGAAACAGATCCACTGACCATGAATGCCGGCGGAGTGCTTGCCAACATCTATTCCGATGCAGGCATGCATAAAGAAGCGATCGCGCTTGGCGAAACGATTCGCAGCGGCAGGG
The DNA here is from genome assembly GCA_016284975.1 of Solobacterium sp. Classification (GTDB taxonomy): domain Bacteria; phylum Bacillota_I; class Bacilli_A; order Erysipelotrichales; family Erysipelotrichaceae; genus Bulleidia. The sequence continues at coordinate 841 of JAEEPV010000334.1, read as the reverse complement.
AAGAAGTACTGGGCGAAGACAGCCATGCCAGTATCGTTTCCATGGATAATCTTGGTGCTTATTATGCCGAAGCCGGCAATTATGAAAAAGCGGTTGCCTGCGGCAAGAATGCATTGAAACGCTACAGCCGGATTCAGGACAAACCGCATGTAATTCTTGCCTGTGCAGATCGTCTTGCCGGGTATTATGCAAATCTTCGAAGGTATGATGAAGCGATTGCAGTGGAGAAGGAAGTACTTTCCATGATGCGGCAGATGCAGGGAGAAACCCACCCGGATACGATCACGGTGCTGAATAATCTTGCCCATGCGTATGGAAAATCGCATGATTATAATCATGCCGTTATGTTTGGCCTGGAAGCGTATGAAAAGGCCCGTGACTATTATGGAGACCTGCATCTGGAAACGCTGAAGGCTTCCAGGAATCTGTCTGATTACTACAAGCGGGCAGGCAGATACCATACTGCCGCAAAACTCGACCGTAAGAATCTGGAACGTGCATCAGTATTCTATGGTGATCTGGCGCCCGAAACCATCGCAATTGAGATGTCGCTGGCAGAAAATCAGTTTATGAGTGAAGATATTCAGGGTGCAGTTGAAACCGGAGAAAAGGTGGTATCCCACCTGCGGGAATCCGTCGGCTATACAAGTCCGATCACGCTCAGCGCCGTATCAAGTCTTGCCAAATATTATGACGCCCTCGGCAATGAGGAAGAAACGATGTCGCTGCGCAAGTACGTCTATGAAAAGCGTGTGGAAGTATGAGGCAAGGAAAAAAATGACACCCTGAGTTCATGGAGTGAACCGATAACTTCCATGATACGAAACGGAGAGATAGAACC
>JAEEPV010000333.1 GCA_016284975.1 Solobacterium sp. | reverse complement strand
TGTACTAAAATTACCTTGTATATTATGAAGCTTAATAATACTTGTATTTTATCCGAATCGGATACCGGAAAAATTCTTTCCCTGCTTGGCAATACGGCTGAGGAAACGATTTTTCTGTGCACACCGCCCTGCAGCCTGATCGGGATAACGGTAACGTCTTATTCCGATCTGGATTCGTTTCGTATAGATCCGCTGTTTGAATCCTATGATTCAGAACAGCACAGTCTTCTTGTGTACGAATCGAATGTGCCATGCATATTACGGTTTTTTGAACCTGAGGATCCTGTCTTTGACGGATGGAAGAACATTCACAGCTACTGTGATCAGTCTGCTGCCGCCAAGCGCTGTCTGGAAGAAGAATTGTCTCACCTTCTGAAGAAGAAGGGACCGAATACCGATTCGTTTACTTCTTCTTTGAATCAATTCCTTCACCATTTCTCCTTTGAAGCCTCTGTTTATCTCCATCAGCGTACACAGAATTTCATTGAAGACCTTTTCGAGCAGGGAACTGCACATCCGGGCAGAACAGCTGTGGTGGACCGGAACGGAACACGGTCCGTCAGCTATGAACAGTTTATTTCTCTAATCAAAAAGGCAGCCACAAAAATCAAGCGTCTGCAGCTTACACCGCACTCCTACATCATTATAAATATGGACCGGTGTATGGAATACCATGCGGCAATGTATGCCGTTGTCCTTTCCGGTCATGCGTTTGTTCCGCTTGTGCCGGATACCCCGCAGGCACGTGAAGCGTATATTCGTGAAGAATCCGAAAGTGAATTTACCATCCGGAAAGAATTTTTCGATGATCTTGACCAGTATGAGGAATACAAAGGAACGATGCCGGCAGAATCTGATCCTGCGATGATGCTGTATACATCCGGATCGACTGGACGCCCAAAAGGCGTGTATTACTCCTTTGGCGTTCTTTCCAGATGTTATCAGTATGCGGAATTCATTCTGGAAGATATTGACCCGATCATTTACGCTTCCTCCATCGCCCTGTCTTTTGCGGCGATCGCCGTAGATACTTTCCATATCTACTGCCTTGGAGGAACGATGCATATTCTCAGCGATGACGTCCGCAAGGATATCAATCTGATGAACGCCTACTATAAAAAACATGGAATAACCTGTGGTAATGTACATCCCCGTCTGCACCGGTATCTGGATGGCGGAGATCAGCTGAAACGCATCTTTACCAGCGGTCACCGCATTACCGATTTCTACAGTGATCGATTTGAAACGATACTCGGTTATGGACTTGCCGAGACGTTTGCCGTTCCAACCTATTTCCGTCTGGATCACGCCTATACAACAACCCCGGTCGGACACGCCCATGGCGGTTATACCGTGATTGTCTGCGATTCAAATGGAAATGAGGTACCGGATGGAATCCAGGGTGAAGTTCGTATCAAAGGTGATATTGCCTGCGGCTATTTCAAAATGCCGGAACTGACCGCGGAAACATTTGAAAAGCAGCCGGACGGCACGGTTCTTCTTCATACACACGATATCGGGTATAAAGACGAAAATGGTGATCTGGTTCTGCTCAACCGGGATGACTGGCTCGTCAAGATCAACGGCATGAGTGTCAATCCGGCAGAGATCGACTATGCGATGTCTCATATTCCCAATATCCGGGAATCTGTCGCAAAGGGATTTACCAACAAAAACGGAAACTCCTATATCTGCGATTATTATGTGACGGATGACGATACACTCACCCCGGAAACCCTGAAAAATTATCTGGGAAATACGCTGATGCCCTATATGATCCCTGCCGTCTTTGTCCGGATGGACCATCTGCCTCAGACGATTAGTTCCAAAGTGGATTACACTGCGCTGAAGGCTCCGGAACGATTCAGTGAAAATACAGTATATGAAGCACCTGCAGACGAAACCGAAGCCCGCATCTGCAAGGCATTTGAAAAAGTACTTGGCAGAAGCCGGATCGGCAGGAACGATGACTTTTTTGAAAGCGGCGGAGATTCCCTGTCGCTAATTGAACTGCTTTCTGTGCTGGATGATGCCAGATTGTCTCTGGCCGATATCGCCGCCCTGAAAACCCCTAAAGCACTGGCTGCTCTGCTTGCAAGTGCAGAAAAAGAACCGGAACTATCGGAGACCACAAACGAGTATCTGCTCACCCCATATCAGTCCCATTATCTTTCCGCATGCTCGCATGATAAATTCATTACAATCGGCAACAGCCCTTACTGTATCCGGCTGAGCAAAGGAAACATCACCGCTCATGCGCTGCAGGAAGTACTGATGGAAGTATTCCGTGTACATCCTTCGTTTGCAACAAAGCTGATTCAGAAAGAAGACGGTTCAACCGTTCAGACCTTTTCGAATGATCCCTTCCCTCAGCCCGAAATCCGGTCTGTCGCTGAGGAAAGTGTTCAAACAATACTGGATGAGTACCTGAAACCGATTAATCTTTCCGGGTTCCCGCTGTTCCATACGATCATTCTGGAAACTGAGACGAACCTGTATCTGTTTCTGGATGTGCATCATATTATATTTGATCATGATTCGTTCCAGATCGTTCTGCGCGATCTCGCCGAACGAATTCACGGCAGCCGCCTGAAACAGGATTATTATCGGAATTATCTTTTCCGAATGAATCAACGGGCTGCACAGATGTGCCTCCTTCAAAAAAAGCTTTCTGAAAAATTTCCGGAGTCGGAATACATCCGTCACCCCGCATTTGATCAGTCCGACTTTTCCTATCACACGGAAACGATTTGTCTGAATACCGTGATCCGCCCGGAAATGATCCGCCGTTTGAACAGTGGAAAACGAGCCAGTGTTCAGAATGCACTGATCGCCTGCGCCCTGTATGCGCTGCACAAAGATACCGAAAGCGATCATGTGCTTGCCGGATGGATCTACAACGGCAGAGATTCTTCCCGTAAGCTGAATATGACCGGTCTTCTGATCAGTTCTCTCCTGTCCAGTGCGGATTTCAGCAAAATTCAAACACCAGAAGCCCTTCTGGAACTGATTCAGGCTGAAACACGAGACAGCCTGCCGCTGGCAGAGCTGTCACCCGGATCACTTGCCGGAGGCATATCTGAGAAAGATATCATGACGGTAAATTATCACGGCAGCACGGATGATTCTGCTTTCCCAGGGGCAGAAACAATCAGTCTCGTTAACCAAAACCGTGCAAATACCTGTATTTTCTATATCATTTTGAGGGAAACAGAGCGAAATCAGGGCGAACTGCTTTTCAAATACAATGATACGGTTTATTCCCGGGAACATATTGAACAATTCGCAGCGTATTTCCTGGAAGCAGTACGCTATGTTTCGGATCCGGATCTGTGGCTCCAGCCAAAGTAAAGCTCTCTCGAAGGAGAGCTTTTCGTTACCGCCTTCATCACTCCAGCAATGCCTGCAATTCTGTTCCGCGTTTCTGCATTGCTTATTTTTTCAGATTACCCTTTTTGATGTTCAGCTGAATCAGCTCATCTGCCATCTGAAACAGAATTTCCGAGCCAAGTCGGGTTTTATTCTGCCTGCCGTATACCTGGTCTGAATGCACATCGTGTTCTTTCCAGTCACCGCCTTCATTGCTGTGATTGAGTATCAGCGGCTGAATATTATCCATGGCATGCGCAAACCGGGATTCCGGCGTCTCGTACGCCTCAAACTCATCAAACAGCGCAATCATGTCTTTCTTCTGATCTTCCGGCAGCAATGAAAAGATCCGTTCCTTGGCCGCATCTTCTCTTGCCTTCTGTGTTTTCAGATTCTCTTCATCATAGGCATAGGTATCACCGGCATCGATTTCCACAATGTCATGAATCAGACACATGATCATAACTTTGCCGATATCGATTTCCGCATTGGCATATTCCCTCAGCAGATATGCCATGATCGCCATATGCCATGCATGTTCGGCATCATTTTCTTTTCGACCGTAACCGGATAAAGAGGTCTGTCGGAAGATATTCTTCTCTTTGTCAATCTCCAGACAGAAATCCATCTGTTTTTTTAATCTCTCATCCATAAAAACCTCATAAATGCTTTTTGATTTCTTCAACGATTGTGCTGTCTGCAGGAAGCCAGCTGACTGTGTCGAGGGTTTCTTTCGTGAGCCATCTGGCAGCCTCATGTTCCAGCAATACCGGTTTTCCTTCCACGATCCTGGCCCAGTAGCACTTCATCGAAAGATGAAATATTGGATAATCATATTCGACTGTAGTCAGATAATCTCCTACTTCTATTTCGGTATTCAGCTCTTCCGCAATTTCACGCTTCAATGCCTGCTGAGGAGTTTCTCCGGCTTCTACTTTTCCTCCGGGGAACTCCCATCCGTCTTTGAAATCGCCATAGCCTCTCTCTGTCGCAAAGATCCGGTCACCATCACGGATGATTGCGGCTACTACGTTAACTGTTTTCATGTATTTCCCACTCTCTGTTCTTTCAAACAACTGTTCGAACTTTCAAAATGCATGTTGCCCGATTATCATTATACAATTCTGTTTCACCGGATCAGGAATTCCCCTTACCGCAGTAGTCCGCAAAAAAAGTTTCTGTTACGCTTATATTGAAAGATGGAGGTACTCCTATGAAAAAGTATCTGTATTCAATTCTTGCGGCGCTTCTTCTATTGTCCGGCTGCGGATCTAACAGTGCTGCCGCAGATAACATCGAAAGTGCACCGGAACCTGCGCCGACGCCAACTGCAGAGACGGTACCACTCGAAGAAGCTGAAACTTCCGCTCCCGTTACTGTTTCCGCAACTTATATCAGCGCAAATGAAAACTTCAGCGGTGATTATCGTCCTTCCATCACGTTTAACAAAGATGGAACCTTCGTCATGACGGAAAACCTCTACGAAGGGATGGGCGAATACAAAGGAACCTATGCATTTGACGGCAGCTATTATGAATGTTCAGTAACAGAAGTAAGTTTTTCCGGATTCGCCGGGGATGACGTAAAGAAATTCACGTTCCTTCAGTTTAATCCCAATACACTGTGGCTGCTTGACAACCTGTGCGGTTCAAGAGAAAAAGATGTATTCATGATTGCAGATGAAACGGAAAACGAAAAAGAAGAATACACTATAAAACCGGCTCAGGAAGTTGGTGAAATCACAAAGGCACGTATGTACGAGAATTCCAGTAACATGTTCTCTGAACCATACCTGCCGTCGCTTCTGCTGAATCCGGATGGAACCTTTGTTCTGACGGAAAACCTGTTTGCCGGTATGGGACATTATTCCGGAACGTATACCATTGATGATTATGTTCTTGATCTTCACGTTGATTCCATTGATTTCTCAGGATTTGCCGGAGATGATGTCAAAGAAATCCGCTTTGAAGCTCTGAGTCAGGATGTACTTCAGCTCATGACAGATCTCTGTGGGTCTGTGAAGTTCGACTACTGGTACTGGAATATTGATCAGTAACAGCCAAACCGTTCAACCTGTATTTCCATATCCTGTTTTCTTCAGGGCATGGAAATACTTTTTTTATGATATCGAGAATTCGTTCTACACTTTTTTACCCAATTAGAGTATTTTGGATACATGAATATCTATTTTGACATGGACGGAGTTATAGCGGACTTTGACAGAGGCGTTAAGGAATTATGCGGAATTGATCCGATTGATCAGAGTATACGCAGTGAAGAAAAAACCGTTCAAATGTGGAATGCAATCCGAAAAGTTCCGCATTTCTATTACAAACTGGAGCCTCTGGAAGAAGGGATGGAGTTATTCCGTATCCTTTACGATGCCTGCCCTGAAAAAATCCAGATTCTTTCCGCACAGCCAAAGCAGAAGCGGAGAATCCTTACAGCGGAACCGGATAAACGTGCCTGGTGTGAGAAGTATCTGCCGGATATTCCTGTCAACATTACCCTTCGAAGAGAAAAACCGTTGTTTGCCAGACCCAGGAATATCCTGATTGATGATTATATCGCCAATATTCTTAACTGGGAAAAAGAAGGCGGAATCGGCATTCATTTCACCTCAAAGGATGACGCATTGGAAAAGCTGAAAAACCTGAACATACTGTAATACATTGTTTCTATGACTATGAGAGGAATGATCTCATAGTTTTTTTCTGCAGTATGGTTAAAAGACAAACATATCCGGGACTGATATTAAAACAGGGAGTGTTACCTTCTTTCCATAAGGAAGGAACAATCCCTGTTTCGTTTGTTCTGCGCTTAACTTGTGTTACCGGGTCAGTTTCAGCGCTTTTTCCATTTCCCGTTTCGCATCGCGGAGTTTCTGTGTCTCCCGCTTATCGACAAGGTTTTTACCCTTTGCGAGTGCAACTTCCATCTTCGCACGTCCATTTTTGAGATAGATGCGCAGCGGAATGAGTGTATATCCTTTCAGACGGACTTTGTCATAGAGCTTGCGGATCTCGAATCGGTGCATTAATAATTTCCGGTCCCGTTCCGAATCAACGTTAAATATATTTCCAAATTTATAGGGACTGATATGCATCCCTTTGATCCAGGCTTCTCCGTGTCGGATCGAGATATAGGAATCCTTCAGCTGAATACGGCCTTCACGAACGGATTTGATTTCCGTGCCGGTCAGGCACATACCCGCTTCATAGGTATCCTCAATAAAGTAGTCGTGTCTTGCCTTGCGGTTATCAGCCACAACTTTTACATTATCGTTTCTTTGATTTGCCATTCTTCTTCCTTCCGCGGGTTCTCGTATTCCGTTCATACCCAAACTGTTCTGCCTTCCGGGCTGAACGTGATCTTGTTTTGCGGCCTTTTGTTCCGGTTTCAACCTTTTCCTTCACCTTGCCGCCGCTTTGTCTGATTACTCCAAATTCAACCAGCCGCGCTTCTTTCGATGCAGAAACGACCCGAATCGTAATCGTATCTCCGACCCGATAAGCGATATGCGCACGTTCATTGATCAGTGACATGCGGGCTTCATCGTATCGGTAATAACCATCATACAGAGACTCCACACGAACAAGTCCCTCAATTGTATTGGGAAGCGTCACATAAAAGCCGAAGTTCTTGACGGATGTAATGGTTCCGGTAAATATCTGGCCGATCCGCTCCGTCATGTATTCCGCCTTCTTCATATCTTCGCATTCATATTCCGCATCATCCGCAGCCCGTTCTCTTTCAGAACTGTGCTCTGCATACAAACGCATCTTTTCTTCATCGCCATTTCTGTGGGTGAAGTCATTTTCAAAATAGTACCGTCTCAGCATCCGGTGTACGATCAGGTCCGGATAGCGGCGGATCGGAGAAGTGAAATGAAGGTATTCCTGTTCCGCAAGACCAAAGTGACCGAGACACTTATCAGAGTAGACAGCCTTTGCCATACACCGAAGCATCTGACTGGAAAGAACCTGGTACTCCGGGGCATCTTCATTCGCGGAAAGGTAACGCTGAATTTCTTTCGGTGATACAGCATTCTTCACATTGAACGGATGTCCGAGCATATAAGCCATATGCGCATACTGTGTCAGCTTTTTGACATTCGGTTCATCATGGATACGATAGACACACGGAAAATCCGATCGGTTCATGAGACTGGCAACTGCCACGTTGGCAGCGATCATACAGTCTTCAATAATCTTTTCTCCATGCCCGCTCTCCCTGGCCTGAATATCCAGAGGACGGCCGGTCTCATCCACTATGATCTTCGGCTCATCGCTTTCGAAGTCAATCGCCCCTTCCGCAACCCGTTTTCTGCGGATCGCATCGGCACAGTCCCTCAGATCTTCCAGCATTTCAACAATGTGTGCATACTGTTTTCTCAGTTCTTCATCCCCATCGTAAATTCGGTTGACGTTTTTATAAGTCATCCGTTCCGTCGAACGCATAAAAGACGGATAGATTCTGGCATCCGTCACATATCCGTTGGCATCCACATCCATTTCACAGGTGTTGGTAAGACGGATAACATGCGGATTCAGACTGCAGATTCCATTGCTCAGCAGCTGCGGAAGCATCGGAACGACCTTATCAATTATGTAATTTGAAGTGCCGCGCTTGAACGCTTCCTGATCCAGCGGACTGTTTTCTGTCACATAATGGGAGACATCGGCAATGGATACTTTGAGTATCCAGCCCTCACCGTTCTTTTGAACACTGACTGCATCATCAAAGTCCTTGGAATCATCCCCGTCGATCGTCACGGTAATATCACCGGTAAGATCGGTACGGCCTTCCTTCTCTTCTTCACTTACTTCCTGCGGAATGGATTCCGCTTCCTTCATAACTTCCGCCGGGAATTCCGGATCAATGTCGTGATCATAAAGAATTGAAAGCAGATCCATTCCGGGATCGTCCTTAAAACCGATCATTTTGACAAACGTCAGTTCCAGCGGGTTATTGAAGCTGTTGATTTCCGCCAGCACCTTCATGCCCGGCAGCGGTGTAAACCCTTCCGGTTCCTTCATGGAAACACTGTAACCCCGGAACTTCTCATCATCCGGCCAGAGCTTCGGTCCGTTGGGAGTATTGATATAGGTGCCAATCAGCGTTGACTTTGCCCGCTTGAGCACCTTGACCACGGTACCGCTGGCAGAATCAAAGAATCTGGAACTGTAGCGTGGTTCCACATGCACGGCGACAAGATCACCGTCCAACGCATCTTTCATGCGTGCAGAAATCACCATAACGGAAGGTTTTCCGGGACGATCCACATAACCGATTCCCTTGCGGTTGATCTTTATGATACCAATTTCCAGTCCATACTGTTCCCGGTTCATGTAGCAGTTACCCTTCGCACGGATAATCAGCATTTCTTCTTCCATTTCATCAAGCACTTTGTCGAACTCAGCGGTCTCCGCTGCACCGGTGATATTGAGTTTCTTCATCAGATCATTCCGGTCAAGCGTTCCCCGTTTTGCGTTTTCAATCAGTTCCAGTACTTTTGTCTTATAGTTTTCCATGTTTTTATCTCCTGTGCCCTGCACATCAGTTCCTGATGTATTTTATTATATCGTTCTGCCGACAAAAAAAGCCGGAAGCCGGCTTTTTTCTGATCAGACCAGATGGATCGCAATCACCAGAATAAAGTAGATGACTCCGAGAACCAGCGTGACATTGGAAATCACTTTCTCAGAACCGCGCTCCTTTACATTGGCAAACAGATTCAATCCGCCGTTTCCTGTAAATGCGCCGGAAATACCGTCCGATTTGCCACCCTGCAGCAGGGTCAGAATAATCAGCAGTGCGCTGACGATCATCAGTAATGCATTCAGCATCTCTCAAAACTCCTTTTTAATACGTGCTCGAAAATTATACCAAACACCAAAACTCAAGTAAACAGGCAATTATACCCGGAAAACAGAGAATACCCCTCACCCCGAAACTGTCGGAACTGCCTTATTTGAGCAGAGAAGCAAAATTCTTTCCGAATTCCTTTGCGGCTTCCAGATCTGCTTCGGTCGGTTTGAACTTCACCTTGATGCCTTCCTGAACATTATATTTGAGCTGCGTCAGCTTTGCGGTAAGATTCGGTACTGCTTCACCACTCCAGCCGAAGCTTCCGAATGCCGCTGCCGGTTTACCCTTTACCAGAGCCGCATGCAGACCATTCAGCAGATTCGCTACCGGAGGCAGCGCTTCTCCGACAATCGTCGGGGAGCCGATCAGAAGACCGTCTGCCGCAGTGATTGCCTCGATAACCTTTTCGCTGTCTTTTTCTTCCACCATGTCATAGAGCTCTGTTTTTACGCCGGCCGCCTGAAGTCCCTCCGAGAGAGCCTTTGCCAGTGCTTCGGTATAGCCGTAAGCAGTGACATAGGGAATTACAACCTTCTTCCCATCTTTGGCAGGTTCCGTGCACCATTCCTTATATTTCGCAACAATCTCAT
>JAEEPV010000332.1 GCA_016284975.1 Solobacterium sp. | reverse complement strand
TTCCTGAGATCAAAGAAAAGATCACCCGGTATCATTCCGAGTGATCATCATAGGTTTCCAGAAAGCTGTGGAGGACTCCATCAAGTTTATATCCTGGGAACGTATTCAGCTGTACAGCATGCAGGGCACGAAAGATATTCCCTTCCACTTCGGGATTATCTTTTTTTAATGCGGCAATCAGTTCCTTGACTTCCTGACGCTTGGAACTGACATGTCCGCCGGCGTTTTCTTCTGTGAATTTGCAGGCACATTGAATGAAATGGAGATCATTATATCGGCACCAGTTTCGGATGGCTTCCTCTTTAATGCAGTACATGGGACGGATAAGTTCCATGCCTTCAAAGTTTGTGCTGTGTACCTTCGGAATCAGCGTTTCCAGCTTACTGGCATACATCATGGATACCAGAGCGGTTTCTATTACATCATTCAGGTGATGGCCAAGTGCTATTTTGTTGCAGCCAAGCGCTTTTGCCTGATTGTAAAGGTGACCTCTGCGCATCCTGGCACAGAGATAGCATGGGTGATGGCTTGTCTGATTGGCAACCCTGAAAATATTGGTTTCAAATACCTGAATCGGAAGATCCAGCAATTCAGCATTTTCTTCAATCCGGATCCGGTTGGCTTCGTTGTAACCCGGATCCATAACCAGATACACCACCTCAAATGGAATTTCTGTGCGGCGTTCAAGTTCCTGAAACAGTTTTGCCATACACATGGAATCTTTTCCGCCCGAGATACATACGGCAATGCGGTCATTTGGCTGAATCAGTTCATAGGTTGTTATGGCATTCAGAAACGGAGCCCAGAGTTCTTTGCGGTATTTTCGAATCAGGCTTTGTTCAATTTTCTGAACACGGGTAAGTTCTCTCTTCATAAATACCAAAAAAATATACTACTAGAAACGGATTTTGAAAACCGGAAGTCTTATACTACAATCTAACGGTGAGGTTGAATAAACTATGAACTACGATGAACTGGCACTGAAGTTTCATGAAGAGCATCAGGGAAAGATTGAAGTCACTCCCAAGGCAAAACTGGAGAACAAAGATGATCTGAGTATTGCCTACACACCAGGTGTAGCAGAACCCTGTCGAAAGATCGCTGAGAACAAGGAAGAAGTGTATCGATATACCAATAAGGGCAACATGGTTGCGGTTGTAACAGACGGTACGGCTGTGCTTGGTCTTGGTGACATCGGGCCTGAGGCCGGTCTTCCGGTCATGGAAGGAAAGGCTGTGCTATTTAAACAGTTTGGAAATGTGGATGCGTTTCCAATCTGTCTGGATACGAAGGATACCAATGAAATTATAGAAACGGTCGTTCGGATTGCTCCGTCATTTGGCGGCATTAATCTTGAGGATATCGCAGCACCTCGCTGTTTTGAAATCGAACGAGAGCTGAAAAAGCGCCTGCAGATTCCGGTTTTTCATGATGATCAGCACGGTACGGCGATTGTGCTGCTTGCGGCACTGATCAACTCCCTGAAGATCGTAAACAAAAAAATCGAAGATCTGAAAATCGTGATTAATGGTGCAGGATCAGCCGGTACGGCCATTGCGAATCTGTTAATGGAATATGGTGCGAAGAATGTCATCATCTGTGACAGCAAAGGAATTCTGAACGAGAAGACAGCCCGCAATGAGGCAAAGCGTGAAATTGCCTCCCGTACCAATCCGGAACATCTGGAAGGAACGCTGAAGGATGCGATGGTCGGTGCTGATCTCTTTATCGGAGTTTCAGCCGCCAATTGCGTAAGTGAAGAAATGGTAAGTTCCATGGCAGACAACGCGATTGTCTTTCCGATGGCAAATCCGATTCCGGAAATCATGCCGGATCTAGCAAAAAAAGCAGGTGCCAGAATTGTTGGCACCGGTCGAAGTGATTACCCAAACCAAATCAATAATGTACTGGTATTCCCGGGCATCTTCCGGGGTGCACTGGATGTCAGAGCACGGGAGATTACGGAAAATATGAAGATCGCGGCGGCAGAAGCACTCGCTTCACTGATTAAAGAAGAGGAACTCGATGAGGAACACGTCATCGTAAACTCCTTCCATCCGGATGCAGCGAAAACCGTCGCAAAGGCTGCAGCAGATACCGCCATCAAGGATGGTGTTGCACAGATTTAAGGATCTTCGAACAGGAGTTGTGCAGCCTTAATCATTTAACATCAAAAAAACCGGTATCATCAATGACAGACAGGAAACGAAAATGATTCCCTGCACTGTAATACCGGCTTTTTCTTGTTTGCGTTTGTTTCGGCCGCTTCAAAGGAAGGACTGCTTGTGGTCAGCGAAACAATTCTCTCTTATTCAGATATCATATCCGCTGACACGGACGATTTTTCCTTCTTTGATATAGACCTGCATGGCAGCTGCTTCCAGCATGTCTGCAGTATAATCGCTGCAGCTTTCAAAATCGAATTCAAACTGGCCGAAGAAATCATCCATTCCGGTTGGAGAATACTTTGCGATAATTCTTCCATACGAATAAAGAATGTTTGTCATCTTCAATCCATCAAAGATCTGGCAATCCTCTTTGTCCGAAAACTGTTCGTTCTTAAGCCAGGGAATATAGCGTTCCCGGATCAGCCGGTCAACCCCATAATCCATAACAGTTTTCAGGTCAGCTTCGATGTGAGCTTCACTTTCAGATCGGTTGAAGTCGATTTCGATTTCAATGTTGTTATAAGAATAACGCATAAATGGCAGTCTTTTCTGATTACTCTACACCAGTATTCGGGACGGAAGAGGTAATGCCATATTGTTTCTTCAGTTCATCGTAGGCGGCGATTCTTCCGTCAAGGAATGCATCGAAGTCTTTCATCGAATAAAGGCCGTCTTGATTCGGGGTCAGCTCATCAAATTGGAATACATATGACATCGGCGGATTATCCAGTGTCAGCAGCGGCATGGAACGCAGCTGTTCAACACCCTGATAAACAAGACGTACACGAATATATTCATTTTCTGTGGAATCTGCCCATTTTTCAAAAACCAGCTTTGAACCGATTGGTGTTTTGCTTTCAATCACATTGTCTAATGTATAGTCCGTGATTCCGAGTGCGGCAAGAACACTTGCAATATTGGAGTCATGACCGCATAGGAATGTGAACTTCCGATCGTTGCGTTCCAGTTCAGAATCGATTTCCTTCAGAAGCGGATTGGCAATATTGGTGGCGATTAATGGAGCTGTGAAGAGAATGTCCGTGTAGATATCCTTTATGCTCGAAATTGCCTTCCAGTCATCAATCGACAGATCATGATCAAATGCGGCTTTTTTCGCATCCGGCTCTTCATAATACTGCAGTACAAGTGCATCAGCGATGGAAGTGGCTGTTTTAAGAGAACCTTTCATGCCCGGTTCATTATTTTCTTCCAGAATGAATTCGGTATCTCCGTTTACCAGATCGGTAAGCTCGCCGTTTTTATATCCCTCTGAGTTCTTATAGTCGATTACTTCTGTGAGAAGGGCATACTGTTTGCTGAAATCCGGAATCAGTTTCCTCATCTCTTCTTCTGCATCTTTTCGGTAATCATCATTCACAAACGTAAGCTGCGGATTAAAAACAGGATCCATTTTGTCATATTCCTGATTGGTTTCAATGCGAACGTTTGCCACCGGAAGAAATCCGCTGGAAAAATACTGTGATGTTGCAATCGTACGCTGCTTTGCATTGGCATAAAAGCGTATTTCGTTTTCACTCGGGTGATAGTTTTCACTCATCAGGTTTTCGCTGACGACCCATTTGCGGAAATACTGACCCATTTCTGTTTCCAGTGTGCCACCGCGCATCGACAGCTCACTGGCTGCACTGGACCATTCAAACCACGCGTTCGGAGTTGATTTTGCAAGGAACGATCCTTCATTGGACAGCGGAGCCCGGATATTGTGCCGGCTGAGGATGACTACCTCTTTCAGGGTATAACCGTCTCCTGGATTTTCGTCTTCTGCAAGCAAGGGGAGAACGGTATAGCCCGGTGCCAGCAGAATGCAAAGTAAAACAGTAAAGAATTTCGTAATAAATCTTCTCATAAAAGAACCCTTTCTTTAGTTCTTTACCTATTATAAACAAAAGTCGTATGGGGTATAAAAAACTGTTATCCGATACAGACAACAGCGACCTGTCTTCCTTTCCTTCGGTTCAGCGGTATAATGCAGGCATGAAACAGATTACAGAACATATTTACTGTATGGATTCGAATCCTGAAACGGATCAGCCGTTTGTATATTATATTCGCGGTACCCGCTTTTCATTACAGATTGATGCCGGAAATTCCAAAGAAAACTATGAACGATTCCTGACGGAACTGAACAAGGAATCGCTGCCGCTTCCTGCACTGATGATTCTGACACACTGGCACTGGGACCATTCGTTTGGGGTGCATGCTTCACGGTGTCCGGTTGTGTCCTCTGTAGAAACCGATCAGATTCTGGAACGGATATCCGGTTGGGAATGGTCGGAAGAAGCGATGAAAAGACGGCTTGAAACCGGCGAGGATATTCTTTTCACCTATGAATGCATGAAAAAACAATATCCGGATCTTGGAAACATCTGTGTGAAAAGGGCTGATATCACCTTTACCGGAAAAATGATATTTAATCTGGGAGATATCACCTGTATTGCAGAACACAGAGATTCTCCGCATACCAGAGATGCAGTGTTTATCTATTTACCGGAAGAAAAAATACTGATAGGGGGCGATGCCCATTATGAAAATTACTATGATAACAACAGTCAGTATGACAGAGAAAAACTTTCTGCTTTCATAGATTATCTGGACGCAATGGATTTTAAGACGTATCTGAAAGGGCATGATGAACCGGAAATATCAAAGAAAGAGCTGCTCGTTTTACTGAATGGAAAACTTGCGGAATTGCCCTGAGCATAAAAAAACTGCTTTTCAATCGAAATCACTTGTGCTAATATAACTAAGCACATGAGTGCTTAGCTCAGTTGGGAGAGCACTTCCTTGACGTGGAAGGGGTCATGGGTTCGAGTCCCTTAGCGCTCACTTTGTTTAGTTGCAGAAGCCGCTTAGATAAGCGGTTTTCTTATTTTCGGGGCCAATTTCGGGACCGCCTGCCGATTTTTATCCTGCTTTCTTCTTATACAAATTTTCCTTATTCTGCATCATGTTGAAAATATCTTCCGCCTGCGCGAAAGCGTACCAGTTCAACGACATGTTTTCACTTTTGTGTCCCATCCGTTTTTTGATCACTGCTGGATTCACGCCTGCTCTACACAGGTCAGCCGAAAAGGACTTTCTCAATAATGTGGCGTATACTTTTATAATGGTTTGAAGAAATCTGCAAAGACAGTACTCTGAATGGGATGTCTCAATCTGTTTCGTATATATAATTGCATAGTAATATGATTCAGAAAAAACAGAGAAAGATGGCGATGGCCCAGAAAGGAAGGATACTATGACAAAAGAAAACGCAAAGACAAGCAATGCAACAGTAAGTATGCCTTCATCTGAAGAGCTGCATACCGTTTCCGGCGGTACGCAGAAAGAAGAGGATTATATCGTGACTTCAGATGAGATCTGTCCGTACTGCGGCAGCACACAGGTATATAAAGCAAGCATGCAGAGAAATTTCGGATTTACAAAGATATGGAGAGAGTATAAGTGCCGTAAGTGCGGTGGACATTTCTGGCATGAAAAATACTGCTGAATCTTTTATTCGCAAGTCAGAATCGAGCCTTTTGAACCTCCCCCACTTACGCACAAAGTACGTTGAAGTGGGAGATTCCTGCGAACTGGATATACTTGAATACC
This sequence comes from Solobacterium sp., assembly GCA_016284975.1. GTDB lineage: Bacteria > Bacillota_I > Bacilli_A > Erysipelotrichales > Erysipelotrichaceae > Bulleidia. Next base: position 160 of record JAEEPV010000332.1, on the reverse strand, counting down.
AGCTATGAAGCTCTGATATACAGCGGTTGTCCATATTGAGCAGGCTATCTCGGTGGTCCCCACCGTTCTTGTTTCTTAATTTACTTCAGAAATACAAAAGACGTAATCCTTCTTTTCGGATATTTACAGCACTGTTGATGTCCCTGTCCAGATGCACTCC
>JAEEPV010000331.1 GCA_016284975.1 Solobacterium sp. | reverse complement strand
TCAGCTCCTGATCGGTAAACGTCAGATTCTGCAGTGCTTTGACATTATCGAGAATCTGATCCGGCTTTGATGCGCCGATCAGTACTGATGTGACCGGTTCGTAGTGAATTACCCATGCCAGTGCCATCTGAGCCAGAGACTGACCGCGTGCCTGTGCGAGCTCGTTCAGCTGACGAATCGCCGCAAGTTTTTGATCGGAAAGAGAGGATTCTTTCAAAAACCTTCCATCTGTACGCATCCGACTGTTTTCCGGAATGCCGTTAAGATAGCGGTCGGAAAGCAACCCTTGTGCCAGCGGAGAGAAAATGATCAGACCACGCTGAAGCTTTTTGATCAGTTCTGTCCTTCCCTCGGTAACGATACTGCGGTCAAACATGTTCAGCCGATCCTGACTGATCACGTACGGTACTTTGAGATCATCCAGAATCGCTGCGGCTTTTATGAGTGTGGGAACATCATAGCGGGAGATACCGACATAGAGGGCTTTTCCGCTGGTGACTGCCTGCGCCAGAGCACCCATCGTTTCTTCAAGGGGAGTATCCGGATCCATCCGGTGGTGATAGAAGATATCAACATAATCAATCCCCATCCGTTCCAGGCTCTGATCCAGCGAAGCCAGCAGATATTTCCTGCTTCCCCAGTTTCCGTAAGGCCCCGGCCACATCGGATATCCTGCCTTGGTGCTGATCAGGATCTCATCCCGATAACCGGAGAAATCCTCTTTCAGTATTCTGCCGAAGTTTCGTTCTGCGGCGCCGGCTTCCGGGCCGTAGTTGTTGGCAAGGTCAAAATGACAGATGCCGGAGTCAAAGGCAGTATGCAGCAGTCGTTTCATGTTTGAAAAATCACCGGTGTCTCCAAAATTGTGCCAGAGACCAAGCGATACCGCAGGAAGCTGCAGTCCGCTGTTTCCGCAGCGGCGGTAAATCATTGAATCATAACGGGTTTCAGATGGTTTATACATAATAGGCATCTCCTTAGTTAGATTATATGAAATAAAAGATTATAATTGGGGGCGAAAGGGAGATTATCATGAACCTGCTATGGGCAGCGGCGGTTGTTGCCGGCGCCTATTTATATGAAATCAAACCGTCATCGAGACGCGGCTGGGCGGATTCGTACCGTCGGGTGCTGTTTGCCCATCGCGGACTATATGACAATTCCGCGGGAATACCGGAAAACTCAAAGAAGGCATTTCAGAGGGCGAAAGATCACGGCTATGGAATTGAACTGGATGTTCAGCTTTCCAAAGACGGTGTTCCGGTGATCTTTCATGACAGCTTTCTTGCAAGAATGACAAACGATCAGAATGGAAATCCTGTTTCGGGAAAACCGGAGGACTATACGCTGGAACAGCTGCAGTCTTTTCACCTGCTTGATACAGAAGAACGAATTCCGACCTTTCAGGAAGTTCTGGATCTTGTGGATGGAGGAGTGCCGCTGATCGTAGAGCTGAAACTCGACCCCGGCATGAAAGCGGAACCGCTGTGTAAAAAAGCGGATGAACTGCTGCAGAAATATACAGGAAGCTATATTGTGGAAAGCTTTTCTCCTCAGGCGGTGCGATGGTATCGAAAACATCGTCCCGAGATTATCCGCGGTCAGCTGAGTGAGGCGTATACAAAACAGAGGAAATATCGGAGACCGGCCTATTTCTGTGCAGAATATCTGATGTACAACTGGCTGACCAAGCCAGACTTTATCGCTTATGACTGCAAGTATCGGAACAATCTCTCCCGGAGACTGACCAGAAAACTGTATCGCTGTCCAAATGTTGCCTGGACGGTTCAGAGCCCTCAGGAAATGGATGCGGTGCGTCCGGATTATGATCTCTTTATCTTTGAGGGATTTCTGCCGGAGAAAGACGGGACGAACAACTGAAAAAGGCGGAAGGCCTTTTTCTTTTTGATCCGAACATAAGGGAGTCCGCTGTATAAATTGAACTTTTTAATTTATCTATATATATTAAAAAATCGGGGAAGCAAACAGGGCGGAAAAAGGTCCGGCAGGGACAAAAAAAGCGGTCTTTTGACGTGAAACATGTTTCACGAAAAGTTTTAATTTCACAAATAATCGCAGGAAAATTCGATTTCGGGAAATAAAAAATCAATGGAATGTGATGGTTGTGCGGGTTTTCAGAAGAGGGAAACAGAGGCGGTTGTATTATTTCCCAAAACACGTCATTTTTTCATAAATCATTCCTGTTGACGGGAGGAAAAACACTGGTAGAATCATAGATGAACAAAAAATTGGAAATCCAACTATGTTGGTGAACCAGGCATTTTTTTAAGTTCGGGAAGGGGAAAATATGGCTGAAAGCAGCTTTTTGATTGATATTTCGGCACTGTATCGGAACATACAGAAATACTTCGATAAAACAATGGCGAAATATGACATCGGAAGCGGACAGCTGACATTTCTCTTTTTAATTAACGAACAGGAAGGCATTACCATGAACGAGGTTTCCCGAATCGGCGAAGTCGATAAGGGAACCACCACCAAGAGTGTTCAGAAACTCATTGAGCAGGAATATGTTCAGGCACGTACGGACGAAAATGACCGGCGTGTGAAACGGCTGTATACAACAGAGCGGGCAGCGCAGATCATGAATGAACTGTATGAGCTTCGCAATGAATGCCGTCTGAAGCTTGCGATGGAAACGGACTTTGATAAGTTCGAACAGCTGCTGGACAGGGTCACGACCAATTCCCGCATGTATCTCAATCCGGAGCCACTGTTTTCCGGAATCAAGATCGGCGGTCTTCAGAAGATGACCATGCTGGATTATCCGGGTAAAGTCGCTGCGACGATATTTACCGGAGGCTGTAATTTCAAGTGTCCGTTCTGTCACAACCGGGATCTGGTCTTTGTTCCGGATCGCTATGAGTTTCTGGATCCAGATGATGTGCTGACATATCTGGGAAAACGAAAAAAAATTCTTGATGGTGTATGCATTACCGGCGGGGAACCGCTGATGCAGGATGATCTGCAGAACTTCATAGCCGAGATCAAAAAGATGGGCTATCTCGTAAAGCTGGATACCAACGGGTATTTCCCGGACCGCCTTGCCGAGATATGTGCTACTGGAATGATCGACTATATCGCGATGGATATCAAGAATACTCCGGAAAAATATGCCGATACGGTAGGAGTCAATCAGGAAGTATTCCGCATCGAAAGGATACAGGAGTCTGTAAAGTATCTGATGACAAGTGATATCGAGCATGAGTTCAGAACAACCGTGATCCGGGAATTCCACACGAAAGACGATATTACTGAAATCGCGAAGTGGATCCGCGGTTGCAGTCATTATTATCTGCAGCAGTATACAGACAGCGGAAATGTAATAGCACCAGGCTGGAGTGCCTATTCAAAAGAAGAAATGGAAGAACTTCGAACTGCGGCTGCCATATATGTTCCGCACGTGGAGTTAAGAGGAGTGAAAGAGGGGTAATTGTTATGTTCAGAATTGTTAAAAGAGACGGCAAAATTTCAGAGTTTGATGTAAAGAAGATCAGTGAAGCGATCCGCAAGGCATTTGAAGCATGCGGCAGACAGTATGCGGACAGCATTCTGGACATGATTTCTCTGCAGGTCACCAGTGACTTTGAACCGAAAATCAAAGATGATCTGATCGGCGTTGAAGATGTACAGGACAGTGTTGAAAAAGTTCTGTCCAACGCTGGTTATGCGGATGTTGCCAAGGCGTACATTCTGTACCGTAAGCAGCGTGAGAATGTCCGTAATATTACAGCGACTACGCTTGACTATAAGAAGCTGGTTGACAGTTATCTGAAGGCGCTGGACTGGCGTGTCAAGGAAAATTCGACTGTTACCTATTCGGTCGGTGGTCTGATTCTCTCCAACTCCGGAGCGATCACAGCAAACTACTGGCTGTCGGAAGTTTATGATGAAGAGATTGCATCTCTCCACCGCAATGCCGATATTCATATTCATGATCTGTCGATGCTGACTGGCTACTGCGCAGGCTGGTCTCTGAAACAGCTGATCCAGGAAGGCCTTGGCGGTATTCCGGGCAAGATCACTTCGGCTCCGGCAAAGCATCTTTCCACACTGTGCAACCAGATGGTTAACTTCCTGGGCATTATGCAGAATGAATGGGCAGGTGCACAGGCATT
>JAEEPV010000330.1 GCA_016284975.1 Solobacterium sp. | reverse complement strand
CAAGATCAGTTGGAACGAGGAAAACGAAATGGAAAAAAACTGGTACGAATGGATAACGGAACAGTCTGAAACAGAGGCAGTAAAAACGTATTTGAAAGAGATAAGCAAAGGGTAAACTGTATGACAATTCTTGAAACATTTGAACAAAAGCTTCGCAAGCACCCGCAGAGTATCGTATTTCCCGAAGGAAGTGATCCCCGAATTCTGGAAGCGGCTTCCCGGCTTCTGGCTTCGAATTTCCTCTTTCCGATTCTGGTCGGCAAAGAACAGGAAATTGCGGAAGCTGCGGAAGAAGCGGGTTTTAATATCCATGGTGCGAAGATCATCGATCCATCGAAATACGAACGGTTTGATGAGATGGTCGATGCGTTTGTCAAACTGCGGGCACACCGCGGCATGACAAAAAAACAGGCCGAGATCAAGCTTCTTCATCCAAACTATTTCGGCTGTATGCTGGTGCGCATGAACGAGGCGGACAGTCTGTTGTCGGGTGCGACATACGATGCGAAGGATACACTTCTGCCGGCAATGCAGATTATGCGGAATGAAGTCGGCAGTTCTCTGATCAGTTCCTGTTATGTGCTGGATCGCGCCAATGCGACCGGAGAAAGCACCACACTGGTCATGGCAGACTGTGCCATTAACATTAATCCGAGTGAGTATGAACTGGTTAAGATCTGCGGGGATGTGATCAAGTGCGCCAGAGGGTTTGGACTGACACCGAAAGTTGCCTTTCTCAGCTATTCCACCAACGGATCCGGCAAGGGAGAATCGGTGGATAAGATGCATAATGCGGCACAGAAGGCCAAAGAGGTATATCCGAATGAACTGATCGAAGGAGAGATGCAGATGGATGCGGCAGTCTCTCCGCAGGTCGCAAAACTGAAATTTCCGGATTCCAAGGTTGCCGGTTATGCCAATACGTTTATCTTCCCGGATGTTACGAGTGCCAATATCGGATATAAGATCGCAGCCAGAATGGGAAACTTCAATGTCTATGGACCGATTCTGCTGGGCATGCACTACAAAATAAACGGTCTTTCCCGTTCCTGTAACGCTCAGGAAGTCTATACCATGGCCGTTATTACGGCTGCAGGAATTAACGGACAGGAATGAAACTGCTTGGAATTATCCTGATCGGTTATGGTCTGATTCTGTGCTTTATTGAGAAATTCGCATGGTATCGGATCCTGTGGTTCCTTGCGGGGACTGGACTGATTCTGGCAACCGCTTCCCGGATCGCACTGCCGTTTTGGGCAGAGGTACTGGCCTATCTGCCGACTGTCCTGATCCTGATCCTGATTGTCTGGATCCATTCGAACAATGAAAAAGCTGCACAGAACAAAGACAACAATCCGGCCGAAAGCATCATTGTGCTTGGCTGTAAGGTCGGCTCGCTGAGTTTTGAAAACCGGACCAGAGAAGCAGTCAATTATCTGCTGGATCATCCGGAGACCAGTGTGATCTGTTCCGGGGGACAGGGAAGTGATGAACCGTACAGTGAAGCCGAAGCGTTTGCCCGGGCAATTGAGAGAAAAGGTGTTTCCGAAGAGCGGATCCTGAAAGAACCGAATTCCTGCAATACGGCGGAGAATATCCGCAACAGTGTGGATCTGATCATAAACACGGATGCGCCGATCGGAATCGTAACGAGCAGCTACCATGTCTATCGTGCCGTTTTGATCGCAAAAAAAGCAGGACTGTCCCATGCGTTTGGAATTCCTGCGGAATCGGTGCCGTTCTATGTTCCGGATTATGAACTGCGGGAAGGACTGGCATTTATCAAAGGAAAATTAACAGGAGAACTATAAAGCTCTGCAGGGTCGCAGAGTTTTACTGTTCTTCGGCGGAAATAACACCTTCCATATTGCGGATCTGTTTCAGCAGGATCGGAAAATCAATGTTCGGAGCAGCCCGAAGCGTGATCACAGCAGAATAGACCGGGTTTTCGGAGTCTTCAGTTCCGGAAACTTTTAAATTCGTAATTGTCATATTCTGATCTTTACAGAAGCGAAGTACGCTATCAAGATTCCTGCGGTCGTGATACGTTACGATAATGCAGAAATTCTGTACCTGATGGATGTTATGCCGGAACGGACTCAGATCGGTCTCGATCAGAAGAACCAGAAACGCCGCAAAGATACCGCCTTCGTAATAACCGGCTCCGATTGCCAGTCCGATAATACCGGTAGTCCAGATGCCGGCAGCGGTTGTCAGACCTTTTACCGTATTTCGCTTTGTGACAACGATCGTTCCGGCACCGAGAAAACCAAGACCGGAGATGATCTGCGCACCGATTCGTGATACATCGGTCGGCAGATGGGCAATCAGATACAGATACAGACCGGTAAGACTTGCGATACATGCCGCAAGACACACCAGTGTATGCGTGCGGAACCCGGCCGGTTTGTTCCGGTACGAACGTTCAAGACCAATCACGGTGCCGCAGGCAAAAGCCAGGATCATCCGGATACAAACAGTTAAGGTATTTAACTCCCGAAGGGGATTCAGTATAGATATCATTGCAGGTACCTCATGAAATCCGTTCTTCCACAGCGTATACGTATGGAAGCTCTGCGATGGTGGATAAAACTTCCGAATGAGATGGACGATTTTTACTGAGATTCAGAAAAAGAATCAGAGAAGGATATCGATTCTTTATTTTTTCCGTACGTTCTACGTCGATATCAAGAATCGTATGGCCGCGTTCTGTAATCAGAGACGTCAGTTCATCCACATCTTCAAGTGATTCCAGTTCTACATAGATCGTAATGTTCCGATGACTGCGTTTGAACTGGATTTCCAGCGTTCCCATGATATTCAGCGTGATCAGAATCAGGATCAGCGCAACAATCACACATTCATAAAATCCGGCTCCGGCCGCAAAACCCATACAGACACTGGCAAACATACCGGCTGCCGTTGTAAGACCTTCGATATGACGGTATTCCACCGCAATAATAGAACCGGCTACGAGAAAACCAATTCCGGACAGTACCTGAGCGGCATAGCGGCTGACGTCTAATCGCAGCGTTACGGTTTCCGTGGCGGGGTGCCAGGGTCCCATGAACATGGTGTATAAATACAGGGATATCATGATCGATAGGGCGGCACCGATTCCCGTAAGCATATAGATACGGATTCCCGCGGATCTTCCCCGCTGGGAACGGCCGTAGCCGATCACACCGGCAGAAACACATGCTAAAAAGAGACGGATCAGTGTAGACCATATGGTAAAGGATGGAGAATGCAGTGTCATACCTGTATTATAAAGGAGATAAGAGAGTTTCAGAAAGGAACCGGTAATCATATATGAAAAAAGTATTGACGGCTGGAATCATCGCTCTGGTAATTGAGCTGATCGGCATGGCAGTGAATTATTTTTATTATCAGTCACACGGATGGCTGTTGATGTCTCATAAAGGGTTTGGCGGAGAGATTACGATCGAACACGGATTCGGACTGCGGGTGGTTCATATCTATGCTATGACACCCGGAGAATCGGGAAGTGTCATGTTAAGCTTCAGCCCGACAAGTTTTCTCACATTTTTTGTTGTTCTGTTTTTCGTGGTACTGATCATTCTGTTTGCGGCAGAGAAACTGCAGAAAAAGTAAACAGGCATTACATTTCATTAATATGGTTTAAATGAAAAAGAATCCCGAAGGATTCTTTTGTGTTTATGCGTCCGCTTCTTCAGCAGGTTCTTCTGCAGGAGCTTCCGATTCTTCCGGTGCGGTTGTTTCTTCCGCCGGTTCGGCATCCGCTACATACTTGATGCATACGTGTCTGCCAAACCCTTCTCCTTCGGATTCGGTATGAATGTTGTGCCAGTTGTTGAGCGCCTTGTGGATTACCTTACGCTCATCATTGGGCATCGGATCAAGCTGTGCATCTACATGGGAACGCTGTACCTGTTTGGCAATGCGGCGTGCCATGGAAGTGAGCTTCCGGTAACGGTCATCTTTGTAGTGGTTTACGTCGACCAGTACATCAATACGCTTCTTGAATTCTGCGTTGACGGCACCGCGGACAACCGTATTGAGTGCCGCAAGTGTTTTACCCATCTTGCCGATCAGAACGGCATTGTTCTCCGCATTGAGGTTAACAATAAATCCGCCGTTCTTTTCTTCGATCGCCGCTTCGAGATCACAGTCGATACCCATGAAGAAGTTTCCGAGATAATCGAAGAGGAACTCTTTGACGTCATCCATACAGTAGGCGTCTACGGAGACCGAAGAACCAAGGCCAAGCAGGCCTTTCTTTTCTTCTGTCACAAAATAGGTGAGATCTTCGACCGCGACATTCTTGTCGGCTGCTGCTGCCTGAAGTGCTTCCTCCAGTGTTTTGCCGGTATAGTTCTGCATTACTTCGCACCTTCCTTCTGTTTGTCAATGATCTTCTGTACAAGTATTGTTTTCACGATCGTGACAATAGAATAAATTGTCCAGTATACAGACATGGCAGCCGGCCACATGAGACCGAATACCAGGATCATTGCGAGCATGTAGTACTGCATCATCTTGTTCTGCGAGCTGGTTGTATCTGCAGGCTTGCGGTGATGTTTCTCAGCTTCTTCCTGTGCCTTTTTCTTGGCAATGATCATCGGCATCTGCATGGAGAAATACTGGCAGACACCCATGATTACGAAGATGACCAGATACCCCCACTGTCCGGCCTTGAGACCTTCCAGAATCGTCTGATTCAGGGAAAGACCAAAGACGGTTGCGGTTTTAACCGCGGAGGAACGCTGTACCGCCTGATACATCGAGATGATGATCGGAAACTGCAGGAAGGTAACCAGAATCATGCTGAAGGGGTTGACGTTGTACTTCTTATAGAGATTCTGCATCTCCTGGGCCTGCTTCATCTTGGAAGCGTCGTCGGTCTTGCCTTCATACTTGCGCTGGATCTTTTCCATCTCCGGCTGCAGCATCTGCATCTGCTGGGTGGCAACCGTAGACTTCAGCGTGAAAATCATGAGAATGCCGTTTACAAAAAGGGTAAGCAGCGCTATCGCACCGACAACGCTGATTTTCGGTGTGAGGTAGTTGAGTACCTGTGCCATCGGCCATACAAGGATCGCGGAGAACCAGTTTTCCGTTTCCATGGTATGTGCAAAGGTTGTTTCCGGTGTGATCAACAGGATCTGGTTCGTTTCCGGATCCGTCGGAATCCGACAGCCGGTCAGGACCAATGCCACCATGACCAGGGAGCTGATCAGGAGAACCTTTTTCATCTTGGGATTGCTTTTCATTAAATCTTTGCTCCTTATTTATTAAATATACGCCTATCCATTGTAGCCTTAGAGAGGAGTTTTTCCAAGTTCTTTTTATTCTCGGCGTAAGCCATCTTCTTATAGGCAAACCGGATAATCAGAATGACGTCATACGGGAAGGTTTCAAAATCCACCAGCTCTTCGCACATCATTCGGGTCTGTCGTTTGATCTTGTTCCGTTCAACCGCATTTCCGATCTTTCCGGAAAGCGTAATGCCGATCCGGGCGGCCTGCTCTGCACGGGGAACGAAGTAAAACACAAAAGAGCTGTTTGCCAGCTTTTTTCCTGTTTTGATCAGTTTCTGAAATTCCGGAGCTTTCCGGACCCGGTTTATTTTCTTCATAGGTTTGTTAAAAAAGAAAAACCACCATCGGTGGTTTTAATTAAGCAGAGAGAACTTTTCTTCCCTTAGCTCTGCGTCTTGCCAAGACTTTACGACCGCCGACTGTGCTCATGCGAGCTCTGAAGCCGTGGTTTGCTTTGTGTTTTCTCTTACTCGGCTGGTATGTTCGTTTCATTCATGCCACCTCCCGTCATTTATTGAACAATCGCTCATATATAATACGAGCGCAAAGATTGCTTGTCAATGCGAAATTTTCACAAAATAACGCTTTCTTTGAGGGCAAATTTCCGAACCGGACAAAGAAGACTCTGAAAATCGGAGAAATAACAAAGCAGAAGCGAAGAAATTCACAGGGGGTATTTACAACCTGTATATACTGTGTATACTGTATATGTACAGAGGTAAACAGATGAATATTCTACTGGATAATCGAAGCGGTACGCCAATCTATATGCAGATCTGTGAGCAGATCCGCAGTCAGATCGCAGACGGAACCGTTCAGCCCGATGAAGCGCTTCCTTCCATTCGCAGCCTTGCGAAGGATCTGCGCATCAGCGTGATAACCACCAAGCGGGCATATGAGGAACTGGAACGGGAAGGTTATATCTACACGGTTGCCGGCAAAGGATGCTTTGCGGCAGAACTGAACCAGGAATTATTAAAGGAAGAGAAACTGGTATTCATCGAAGGCCTGATGAACCAGATCTGTGAAGCAGCTGTTTCCTGCGGACTGCAGAAGGAAGAAGTAGAGGAGATGTGGAAGAACATCTGGGAGGATTCGAACAAATGAATGCGATCGAAGTAACCAACGTCAAAAAAGAGTATCCGGAATTCACCATGGATAATGTCTCTCTGACACTGCCCAGCGGAATGATTCTGGGGCTGATCGGAGAAAACGGAGCGGGAAAGACGACCCTGATCAAAGCGATGCTCGGAATGATTCCAATTGATGGAGGAACCGTCAGTGTACTGGGATGCACAACCCCGCACCAGAACAAAAAGATTATGGAAGACATCGGCGTCGTGATGGATGAGAGCGGCCTGCCGCCATATCTGAACATCCTGCAGATCGGAACGATGATGAAGGAAATCTTTCACAACTGGGACACGGAAACCTTCCAGAGTCTTGTGAAAAAACTGAAGATACCCGAAAACACAAAAGTTGCGGAGCTTTCCAGAGGCAACCAGATGAAGGCAGGAATCATATGCGCACTGTCACACAATCCGAAACTGCTGATCCTGGATGAAGCGACTTCCGGTCTTGATCCGGTCATCCGGGATGAAGTGCTGGATCTTCTGCTGGACTTTACCCGGGAAGAAGATCATTCGATCCTGCTGTCTTCCCATATTGTCAGTGATCTTGAGAAAGTATGCGACTATATCGTTTTCCTCCATGAAGGCAGGGTGCTGCTTTCGGAAGAAAAGGATTTGCTCAAGGAAGCGTATGGCATCATGCACTGTACCAGAGAACAGCTTGAACAGCTGGATGATTCTGCGATTATCGGCAAACGGACGAACGCCTATGGTGCAGAAGTTGTTGTAAAGAAAGATGCGGTTCCTGCAGATACGGAACTCAGTCCGGTGGATCTTGAAGAACTGTTTGTCCGTATGGTAAAGGAGGGTTAATCATGAAAGGATTATTCTATAAAGATCTCATATCGGTTACGAAAACATACCGCTCGATCTTTCTGATTATTCTGGTCTTTCTCGGAGCTTCTTTCCTTTCAAAGGGAAACCTGTTCTGGGCAAGCTATGCGGCATTTATGGGCTGTACCATGGTAGCCACCATGCAGAACATTGATGAAACCTCAAAGTGGTGCAGGATGTGCGATACCCTGCCGATCACACGTAGCGAAATGGTCAGAGAAAAGTTTCTGTTCAATACCATGATCAACCTCGGGATCATCGGCGTATATCTGATCATGGCAGTTATCGCATCCCTGTTCAGATTGGCACCGGAACCCGCAGATATTCTGGTTTCGGTTGTAACGATGTGGATTGCCGGCATAATCAGCTCTTCCTGTACGTTAACCACTGCGTTTCTCTTTGGTCCGCAGAGGAGTCAGCTGATGCGGGTCGTAATGATCGTCGTATTCGTGATGGTATGCATGAGTCTGATTAACTATGTGCCCGGATTCATGGAATTCCTGAAAAACACAAACCCCATGATCATCATTCCTCTGGCACTGGCACTGCCGGTTGTAATTCAGCTGCTTTCAATCATGATCGCCAGTGCAGGATTTGAAAAACGGGTTCTGTAAAAAACGAAAAGGGCCGCCAATTGAAACTGGAACCCTTGTCAAGTACAGGAGTCTGACAGTTTTCCGAAATGAGTTGAAATGGAATGCAGGCACTACTGCTGAAGGCAGATAGCCTGCATTTTTACATGCATGAAAGAGGTCTTGTCTTAAGACCTTCGCTGTT